>JAKUTG010000040.1:0-13211 GCA_022447905.1 Pseudomonadales bacterium
GTATGGTCACTACAATTGAACCTGGTATTTATATCGCACCCGACAATGCTAAGGTGACAAAGAAATGGCGTGGCAGTGGCGTGCGCATCGAAGATGATGTGCTTGTAACCAAAACCGGATACAAGGTGCTGAGTACGGGAATTCCGAAAACAGTCCAGGAAATAGAATCTTTCATGGCAAATCCCGTGCATTAATCATGTATATTGCAACGCCCGAAAAACAGTACGATTTGGTCGTGATTGGCGGCGGCATGGTGGGTACAAGTTTCGCGTGTGCGTTGTGCTCTGAAATTGGAGGTAAGCAGCTATCCATTTTAGTAGTTGAGGCTTTTCCGCAAGGTGCGGGCAAGGCTCAACAACCAAGTTTTGATGCCCGTTCCACGGCATTATCTTATGGCTCACGCTGTATCTACGATGACATCGGTTTGTGGCGAGAGCTATCCAACCAGGTGACTCCTATCAAAGAAATCCACGTGTCAGACAAGGGGCATTTTGGTTTAACTCGCCTCAATCATATTGAGCACGACGTTGAAGCTCTTGGTTATGTGGTGGAAAACCGGCAACTAGGCGCGGTATTGAATAACGAGGTAAAAAATTCCTCGGCAATTCAAATGATTTCACCAGCTCAAGTCGAACAGATCAGGCCAACTAGCGAAAGTATGCAATTGACAATTTCGAGGGGGGAATCAACATTTACTATTGAAGCATCCCTGGTAGTTCTCGCGGACGGGGGCAAATCAACGATCTGCGATCAACTTGGTATTGATCGGTTTGTAGATGACTATAATCAACATGCACTCATCGCCAATATTGCTTTTGAAAACCCACACAAAAACGTCGCTTATGAACGCTTTACTGATACTGGTCCGCTGGCGATTTTACCTTTGGAGTCATTTGATGGCGTAAATCGGGGTTGCCTAGTTTGGACGGTGGCTACAAATCAGAGTGATGAGATACAAGCTATGGGAACTTCCGCATTGACGAAATTGCTCATGGATAGGTTTGGTAATCGACTCGGAAAAATCACTCACATTGGAAAGCGCTTCGGTTATCCATTGACCTTGTCAATCGCAAAGGAGCAGGTCAGGCCCGGGTTAGTATTGCTGGGTAACGTCGCTCATACCTTGCACCCAGTGGCTGGACAGGGTCTCAATCTGGCGCTGAGGGATACCATGGTTCTGGTTTCCCGGCTCGGGCAAGCGGTTAGGGAAAGCGAATCGCTGGGGTCGATGGCAGTTCTCCAGGACTATGTGGACCGTCGGAATTTTGATCAGCAAAAAACCATCACCTTTACCGATCAACTCACACGGATGTTTTCCAATAATCAGCGGGGACGGGTACTTGCTAGAAAGCTCGGTTTGTTGTCGATTGAACTGATACCGCCACTCAGGCGTGGGTTTGCCGAGCAAGCAATGGGGTTGGGTAGCAGGTAGTGCTTGATCTAATTGTTAAGTTCTCTACGAAGGCTTTCGATTCGCTTTCGATTCGCTCCAAGATCGCTATACCCCAGCCTTGATGCCGAACGCACATGGGTCACTCCGGCGGTCCGGTCATAGAGAAACTCTACATCATCGACATAATGCATGATACGACTGGTGAATTCTGCATGAAGGTAGTTACTATCTGCGCTGACGATGTTGGCTTCATTTAGACCCAAGAGTACTCTTTTGATCTGATCCAGGTTTGCTGCAATGGGTTCTATTCGGTGGGTATCATCGGAAGCGTTACTGGAAACACAGTTGGGCGATTCGGGACAGGATGAGAGTTTACCATTCTGCACTCCGATGTTCTGCGGTGGTTCGCCAGCACAGGCCGCAAGGAAAGGGATTAGAGAGAGAAGAGGTTTTTTCATCGCTTCATTCAACCACCGTCATACCTAACCATTCTGCGACCAGAGCCGGTTTTTCTTCACCCGCTATTTCAACCGTTATGTTGTGCTTAAGTAACCACTGGTTAGTGTTCTTTTCTTCGGCACTAATTAGCCGGAACCGGCCCCGAATCTTGCTGTTCACTTTTACCGGATTGATGAACCGAAGCTTATCAAAGCCATAGTTAATACCCATTACGCTGTTTTTTAGCTTGGTGCTCCCTTCATAGCCCATCAAGACCACTAGTGACATGGTGAGGAAACCGTGAGCGATAGTGGTTCCGAAAGGAGTCTGTGCTGCACGTTCTGAATCGACATGAATGTATTGATGGTCACCGGTAGCTTCTGCAAATTGGTTAATACGTTCTTGGTCAACAAGTAGCCATTCTGAAATTCCTACTTCCTCGCCAATATAGTCATTTAACTGATCCACACTCAATGTTAGCGCCATCTTGCTCTCCCTTCTGTAAACAAAACTCCAGTATGAGTTTTATTATTGGTTGGACGAGTAGTCTATCAATCTGGCTTGCTTCGAAACAAGAGCCGGTTAGAGAAACACAACTGGTGGGCCTATAATGCCGACATATGAAAAAGGCAACGTCAACGGATTTCGATATTGTCATCGTAGGTGGAGGAATAGTCGGCGCTACGATGGCGTGCATGCTGAAAAATCTGCCTCTTCGGGTTGCGCTCGTCGACCGCATTCTCCATGACCCGCCCAACGTCCCCTATTTACAAGGCGAGCAAAAGTTTGATCCGCGCGTCAGCGCACTTACAACCGCTTCTATTAACTTGTTTTCCGATCTTGGAGTGTGGGAATCTATCACCGGCATGCGCTGTTGCTCATACCAAGCCATGGAGGTCTGGGACGCTGAAGGAACAGGCCAAATCCGTTTTTCGGCGGAAGATATCAAGCAGCCATCGCTGGGAACGATTGTAGAAAATTCAATAGTCAATACAGCTCTCTATTCTTTGTTGAACAATATTGAAAACCTAGAATTACTGGCGCCCGTAGAAATCGAGGACTTGTCGACAATTCAATATGGGGATGATTTTCGTGCGAAACTGACTACAAAGGATGGCAGGGAACTCACAACAACACTCGTGGTCGCAGCGGATGGAACCAATTCCAGAATTCGAAGCCTGGCTCAATTCAAGACACGAGAGTGGGATTATGAGCACCAGGCGCTGGTGACTACTGTTCGTACTGAGCTGCCCCACGAGCACAGGGCGCTGCAGCGATTTATAGATACGGGGCCGCTGGCCTTCCTTCCCTTACTGCCAGCTGCGGATTCTGAAGATGAGCGTTATTGCTCTATTGTTTGGTCTTTGGTGCCGGAAAGGTCTCGAAAAATGCTAGAGATGACAGACCAACAGTTCAAGATAGAATTAGCTCTAAACCTGGAACACAAACTGGGAAATATTGAAGCTATTGAGCAGCGCTTTGCTTTTCCCTTGCGCCAACGCCACGCCATCGATTACTTCCGGGGAAACATCGTTCTTATGGGAGATGCAGCGCATACTATCCATCCCTTGGCAGGGCAGGGTGTAAACCTTGGCTTGCTAGATGCGGCCACCTTGTCTGGTGAACTGGCACGGGGAGTGCGAGCTGGTCGTAATATTGCTGACCCTATCGTGTTAGGACGCTATCAACGAAAGCGCATTGGACATAACTTAGGAATGATGTGGTTGATGGAAGGATTTAAACATTTGTTTGCCGAACAGGCGCTTCCGGTGCGTTGGCTCAGAAATATGGGTATGAGTGGCTTGGATAATATCTCAGTTATAAAGAACCGCTTGGCCCGCCGTGCGATGGGTCTGGACTGATAGAAAATAACGCCATTTAATTTCCGGTGTATTTCCATTGTAGTATCTCCTGCTTTCCTTGTGACGAGATTTTATAAACTCCGTGTGATACACAATGCTAACCATCCAGAGATAATATTTTATAACGATATTTTAGAGAAAATCCTTATTTTAGAGCTGCTTATTAAGATTTATTAAAGTCAGTCGATATTATGCTTGTTCAAACTTTTACCACTCGAAAAATGGGATATAGAGTAGTCGTAATTGGTATTTGGCCATGGCAAAGGAATCAGAATTTCCATTCGATTTGGACCTCAGTTCTCTGGATACGGGAAGTATTACCAATATTCTCAAGGATATTGAACAGCTTCTGCCTCTTATGGGCAGTGAGGGAGATCTTAGCCGATTGCTCCAGGTAAAAGAGTTCTTCGAAAAAGAGTTGAAGGTTGCCAGTCGGCTCCACTAATCTAATATCTCCCCTTTTTATTTTCGCTGCAGAGTCATTTCTGGTCGCAGAATACTATGTACTCCATACTGCGCTTGGTTTATTCTGCACCGCCCTGTTGCTTTAGCCGGGGTAGTTCTCGTTGAACACTAAACTCATAATAAAGCAGTAAGCACATCTGGATAATTGAAAGGATTATGGCTATGAAATCAGTACTATCTTTACTGTCAGTAATTTTACTGTGCAGCAACTCTTTCGCTCAGCTCGACGTAACCGCGCTGGAAAGCGCCATGGCGAATCCGGATCGACCGGCGGCCGATAAGGAAAGAGACGCTAGTCGGCAAGCTCCAGCGGTTTTGAATTTTCTCGGATTGGAAGAAGGGAATACAGTATTGGATATAAGCGCCGCTGCAGGTTGGTACACTGAAGTCTTATCTTACGCTGCAGGATCCAGCGGTAAGGTTTACATGCAGAATAACCCGGGTGGTCGTAACGAAGAAGCCGCATCGGCCAGAGCCGCTAGGTTTTCAAATGTCGAACAATTAGGGCTCATTTCAGATCTTCCTGCAGGTTCTGTGGACTTTGCGATGACTGCTCTCAATTTACATGATTGGCACAACATCTGGAGTGGTAACTCAGACCCAGCGACTGCGCAAAATATTCTGGGGCAGGTGATGAGCGCGCTAAAATCGGGCGGCGTTTTAGGGGTCATTGACCACGAAGGAACACCCGGTGCGGACAATGGGTCCTTACACAGGATGTCCTACGATGAAGCTGTCAAAGCCGTTCTTGCTTCAGGGTTTGTTCTAGTAGGGTCCAGTGACATTCTGGATAATGAGGCAGACGACCACTCGGTTGGACCATTCGATGCCAGCTTGGGAAGAAACACCGATCGGTTAGTACTTAAGTTCATGAAGCCATAATTGGGGTTTGCGCTAGCCGGAAACTTTTTGAATAAGAAATGGGGGCGCTGTATTGCAGTGCCCCCATTTTTCGATTAAAGCAACCCAATACCTAATATCACAAGTAGTGATGGTCTATTTGTTTGGTCGGGCAATCATCTACTAATACCTGGTCACAATTTGGACAATAAAGACTCACCAAATTCTCTACGCAAAGTATTTGCAGTTTTTCAGTACAGCCGCGTTGCCATTGAAATTGTCTGGAGTACCAGTGCAGCTCTGACGGTCGTCATGGCAATTACGACTCTTGTTACCGGTATATTGCCTGCTGCGATAGCGTCGGTCGGGGGATTATTTGTTGACGCTGTTTCTTCGGTTTTTCAGCAAACTGGTGTTTCCGCAGAGCAAGCCCGCTCCGATGTATTGTTCTATGTATTTGTGGAAGTGGGCCTAGTGATACTGATGACTGGAGCGCAGCGTGTTAATTCAGTTTGCCAGTCGATAATGCGGGTGCTGTTGGGTAACAAGATCAATGTCATGATTCTGGAGAAAGCTCTGACCCTGGAGCTGGCGCACTTTGAAGACGCCGAGTACTACGACAAGCTGAACAGGGCCCGCCGGGAAGCGTCATCCCGGCCACTGAGTTTAGTAATCAAGACCTTCGATCTTATGCGTGACTTGGTCCTGCTTTTAACGATTGGAATCTGGTTATTCCAGTTTTCTCCCTATGCAGTTTTGCTACTGGCCAGCGCGGGTGTCCCGGCATTCATCGCAGAAGCCAAGTTTTCTGGCGAAGCATTTCGACTATTTCGGCGGCGGTCGGCGGAACGCCGCATGCAGTTCTATCTTGAACTGGTTTTGACGCGCGAAGACGGAGTGAAAGAAGTCAAATTGCTTCAGTTGGGCAAACTGTTTCTTAAGCGTTATATCGATATTTTCAAGAACATATATAAAGAAGACAGAAATCTGGTCATCCGTCGCGGGTTGTGGGGTTACGTACTCGGGCTGCTGGCCAGTGCCGCATTTTACTTCGCTTATGGCTGGGTGGGATTCGCTGCGCTCGCGGGAGCTATCACCATCGGTCAGATGACTATGTATATCGCTCAATTTCGTCTGGGCCAGACTGCAGTGACCAATAGCCTCAGCGCGATCAATGGCATGTACGAAGATAATCTCTACCTGTCTACCCTCACCGAGTATTTGGAACACGAAGTACCCGAGCAAACCGGTGATCAAGTTAAGGGGCCGAACCCAGAAGACGGGATCCGCTTTGAGAATGTCAGTTTCTATTATTCCGGCAGCGATTCGCCGGCTTTGCAAAGCGTCTCTCTGCACATTAAACCCGGTGAGAGTATGGCTATTGTGGGAGAAAACGGCAGCGGGAAAACTACTCTGATCAAGCTTTTGACCCGGCTGTACACACCAACGGCAGGGCAGATTTTTCTGGAAGGCCTGGAGCTAAAGGACTGGGACATTGACGTACTGCGCCGGAAGATCGGTGTCATCTTCCAGGATTTCGCACGTTATCAACTCATCGTCGGTGAAAACATTGGCATCGGGGACGTGGAAGAGATTGGAGAAGTGGTCCGCGTCGAGGAAGCAGCAAGAAAGGGAATGGCCGATGTTTTTATAAAAGGTTTACCAAATTCCTACAACACGCAGCTGGGCACATGGTTTAAAGACGGCAAGGAACTGTCTGGTGGCCAGTGGCAGAAGATCGCCCTGTCCCGTGCATTCATGCGCAGCAAGGCGGACATACTTATCCTCGATGAGCCCACCGCGGCCATTGATGCCCGGGCAGAAGCGGAGATATTTGCGCATTTCCGGGATCTTACCGCGAACAAGATTTCCATTATCATCTCCCACCGTTTTTCAACAGTACGGATGGCAGACCACATAATCGTGTTGGAAAAGGCCAGGATAATCGAAGAAGGTAGCCACCAAGAACTACTACAAGCCAATGGGCAATACGCCACCCTTTTCAA
Organism: Pseudomonadales bacterium; assembly: GCA_022447905.1. Taxonomy (GTDB): domain Bacteria; phylum Pseudomonadota; class Gammaproteobacteria; order Pseudomonadales; family Pseudohongiellaceae; genus UBA9145. The sequence continues at coordinate 7,005 of JAKUTG010000040.1, forward strand.
TTTGCAGGCGCAGGGCTACCAATAAAAACCTGCTCACTTTTTCTATATTTTTCACCAACATTAAAGTCAAGGCAGTGAACTGGTTAACAAAATGCTCACTACTCAGAACTTTTGGAAAACAGCAAAAATCCTTGGTGCCGCTGTGTACAATACCATTCCACTTGTCTACAGTGAGCGAGAATGGAAGAGCAGTCCCCCAAATCCCGTGAAGAGTTGTACGTCAGGCAGCCGGAAAACAACAATCAGCACCAGTCGATACTGAGAAGGATATTTCGTGCCCGCACCCGATTGATTGTGTGCCTCTGGACGCTTCCGGTATACGGACTGGCGGTTTGGGGTTTGTTGAACAATCAGCGCGGTATTGAAATATTCATGTATATCTATATGGCTTTGTGGGCAGGATTTGCTGTTGATATGGCACGGCGTCGCTGTCCAGCATGCGGGCAACAGTATTTCGTTAAGAAGATCCTGTTAAATCTGGTAACTCGTCGCTGCGTGTCTTGTGGGCTCGAAGAGCAGGCGGTTGACCCTCCTGAAATTAAGCAAAATTAGGCTTTAACAAGCCCCATTGTCCGCGAAGTTACTGCCAAGTTTGACGGCCGACCTCCTGGTGCATCTGAAATTGAAGATTTTCTCCTGACTCGAAGTACGAACCGCATAATAGCGACGAGCAGTAATGCTGGGGCTGGCATTGTTCGGGTTTAAGTGAATTAGGTATATATTTCATATACCTACAGATTGGAAGCCTCCTAATAATTGTGAAAAGCTTCCAAAAATACACGATTTCCACAAAAATGACGGGAAATCAGGGACGAATGTCATGAAAACTGGGGTTTTATCCCATTGAATGATGGACTTAGTCTTAGATAGGACTTAGACTTTCGCTTCTGAATTTTTGCCCTTTAGGGCATTTTCGTGGTTTTATAAAAAGTAAAATAGGTAAATATCGAGGGTAATTATGCGTAAATCCTTTCCTGGCAAACACAAGGCCTTGTCGCTCGCAATTATGCTAGCGGCTACATCCTTGCCTGTGGCAGCTCAACAAAGCGACGACGATGATATTGATATTGAGGAAGTTGTAGTAACTGGGTCCTATATTCGAGGAACTCCTCTCGATGCCCCATCTCCCGTTCAGGTGATCGATCGTGACAGTATTGAAGCACAAGGCGCGGCGATTATTTGGGACGTAATTAAGAACCTGGAGATCAACTCCGGTTCAATAACCAATGCAATGGTGGCTGGCGAGAACCCCGGCGAGTACAGCCAGGTGGAAGGTACCGCCAACGTCAACCTGAGGAACTTGGGTGAAAACTCTACACTGACACTCATCAACGGTAAGCGGATGGCGCCTGCAGGCTCCAACACCAAAGTCGGTGGTGAGTTTGTTGACATAAACTCGATTCCACTGGTCATGACAGAGCGAATCGAAGTTCTAACCGACGGCGGATCAGCACTATACGGTGCAGATGCTGTTGCCGGTGTGGTTAACATTATAATGCGTACCGAGTTCGAGGGTTTCGAGATTTCTGGCGATATCCAGGGTCTCGATCAATCCGGCGGCCGTAACCTTAACGACACCACAATAGGTGCCATCTGGGGATGGTCCAGCGACGATGGTGATACTCACTTTGTATTGTCAGCCGAGCACTTCGAACGTGACCCGGTCCCCATAACTATGGGTAATTTCTACGATGAGAATTCAGAATTTCTGGGGACTGTGGGTTCATCAGGTTCTCTGATATCGTCTCCAGCGTTTGGTGCTCAGGTTAGTCCGGGCTGGATTAATACTGACGTAATGGAGCAGAATGTAAGAGAAGGTGGACTCGGCACCACTATCCATACCGATCCGGGGTGTTACACCTTTGAGACGCATGACGGGTCACCAATGGTTTTCAGCTCCAAGCGCGCAACACGTGGTGAGCGAGGTGGCACCTGCCGTGAAGACACTACAGAATATATGTATATCTCAGGCGAGGCCGAGCGAGACAGTTTCGCGGCTTCCTTCAGTCACACGTTTGATAATGGCACCGAGTTTTCTGTGTTCTCTCACTACTCTGATATGACAACCGTCCGTTCTGATGATGGTTACAACGCCACCCGGGGCCCAACGGTTTTCCTGGCGCAGCCTGGAGCCTATGCCCGTAATCCGTACTACGGCTGGAACTCCATCGGTCAGACTCTGGAGCTTGGCTGGTTTGCTCCGTATGTTGGGTTGTCTCGACCTACTGCAGCCGATATTCCTAATGCACCCGTTGCTGGGGCAAACGGTGGACCGAACACCGCCCTGTGGACCAGCGTACGTGATGGCTTGCCACGAAAAGGCGGCAGAAACAATGAGACCTGGACTAATTCGTCCAGTATTCAGGCATCACTGCGAGGTGATTTTGAATTTGGTGATCGCACATTGAACTATGATGTGAGTTATTCCTTCAGTCAATCCTCCCTGGAAGCGAGCTACTTGAGCTACGCCAGAGATCGTGCCGAGATGGCTGCCAATGGTTTGGGTGGTCCTAACTGTGTTCCAAACGGCTCGGGCACGTTCGACTTTACAGCGGTACCGGGGCCTTTTGGCGGAGCTGTTCCGCAAGCCTGGGATTTCTATGCTCCAGGCCTTATCCAGACGTTCTTCCCCGGTTATGTATTCACCACCCGTGAGTCAATGTCTTTTGGATTGACCAGCACCAACCAGGGCCAGGGCGATTGCATGTTCTACAACCCCTTCATAAGTTCCCTGGACGGTAGTGGTCAAGCGAACAGTCGCGAATTAATGGACTGGATGAACGAAAGAATTAACCGGACTGACAAGCGGAATCGACTGGGAGTATTCGATGCGGTGGTCTCTGGAGAACTCATGGAAATGGCCGGTGGTACGGCACAGTTCGCAGTCGGAGCCCAGTATCGCGATCGTAATACACTGTCTCACGCTGCAGATCAGAACTACCCGGGCTTACCGTCTCGAATTCTGAGTTGGGGAGCCGATGGCGAACCTGATGCGTACCACTATGTGAGCAACAACTACGAGTGTGCCATGTGTGCGTTTAATTACGATCATAGCCGCGATACCAAGGCAGTGTTTGGCGAGCTCTCTTTACCGTTTGCCGAGAACGTCGAGACCCAGCTTGCGCTTCGTTATGAGGACTACGGTGGCTTTATCGGAAGCGAGCTTTCACCGAAGGCTGCGATAAGCTGGCGTCCCTTGGAAACCCTGTTAGTACGTGGTTCCTGGTCGCAGTCATTCCGTGCTCCGAATATCGCACTAATTGAGCAAGGGTTGGAAGCCGGTTGGGTTGGCTTCCGTGAACCGATCAAAAATCAGAAGGTACGTGCCGGCCTGTTGCCAGCTACCGATGCAAACTCGGTATCGGGAGGATCCTATACATTGGGTGGGCCCGCGCCTTATGTTGGTAATGAGTATGCTGACACTTACTCCGCCGGTTTCATCTGGACTCCAGCTGGCGCTTTGGACGGTTTGAGTGTGCAGGCTGACTTCTGGCGTTTCGAAGTAGAAGACCGGGTGTTGCCGGAGCCGCCTATTCGGGCTCTGCAACCCGAGATCGATGCGTTTAACGTGGCGGTTCAAGACAAGTCTAACTTCATTTACAACGATTCCATCCCGGCAGATCAGACACTGTACCCGACTCCGTACTATCAGTGTGATCCGGATGCGTTGACAGCCCAGTACGGTGTTGACTCGGATGAGCGTCTGAACTGTGTTGTTAACCCCCAGGCCTATTATGCAGAAGGTATTCAACGGGCATTCGGTACACAAAATGCGGCCCTGATTACTTTGACCCTCAGAGCCATCAATGCGGGTATGATTGAGTCCGATGGAGTGGACGTAAGGTTAGGGTATGCTTGGGATAATGACTGGGGTAACTTCCGTGTAGGCCTGGATTACACTCATGTTCGGCAGTACAAGCTGATTGATGTTCCTGGACTGGAACGTGGCCTGCTGGACACCAATCTCTACGATAGTGCAGGTACCACTGGAGATAACAACCTGGTGCGTTCACTGCCAGATAATAAAGGTCACCTGACCTTTGCCTGGAGCAGGGATCGTCAGAGTTTAGTAGCGATCAACCGTCATATAGGGTCTTACTATAACCTCCGGTACCCCCTTTCGTATGAGACTGCTTCTGACTTCTCCCGTAACCTGCTGCGTCGTGAGATTAGCAGCTACAATAGTTGGGACCTGCAGTACAACTACATCCACGACTGGGGTAATTCGGCATTTGGAAGCACACGATTTTCGTTTGGTGTCCTCGATTTTTTCAACGCAACCCTGCCTTACTATGAGGAAACTGCTTTGAACTACGACGCTTCGGTATTCGATGGTCGGGGTCGTCGCTGGTACGTAAGGGCACTCTGGCAGCTGTAAGCCCGGAACGCTTATAAGCGAAAAATTAAACGGCGATGAGGAATCATCGCCGTTTTTTTTGTGCATGGAAAACCTCCCCTTTTTACTGGTATTGTCGCCTTGCCTTCTTTTAAGATGACTGCTCCAGGTGCAGAATCAAAAGGGATTACGTGATGTCATCCGACGCTGAAAACAATTATCAACAAGCCCATGCCTTATCACTTTCCGATCCGGAAGCCTTTTGGGGTTTGGTGGCTGAAGATCTGCACTGGGTAAAACGCTGGGATAAAGTACTGGACACCTCCCAAACACCACATGGCCAATGGTTTGTCGGAGGTGAGCTCAACACCTGTTACAACGCCCTGGACCGGCATGTTGAGAATGGCCGTGGTGATTATCTGGCGCTTATATACGACAGCCCTGTCGCCGGCAACAAGGTTGCCCGATTTACTTACAGCGAACTCAAAGACCTAACGGCGAGGTTTGCAGGGGTGTTGATAAGCAACGGGGGCGCCAAGGGAGACCGGGTAATTATCTACATGCCGATGATTCCCGAAACAGTTATTGCCATGTTGGCTTGTGCGCGTATTGGAGCCATTCACTCAGTGGTGTTCGGGGGATTTGCCTCCAACGAACTGGCCGTGCGTATCGATGATGCTCAACCAGATGTCATCGTCACCGCCTCTTGCGGCATCGAAATCAATCGCATCATCCCTTACATGCCGCTATTAAATGATGCGATCGATATCGCCAGCTATAAACCATCAAAAACAATCGTTGTACAACGGCCACAGGAAATTGCCGAACTGCAATCTGGCAGAGACATAGATTGGGAGGAGGCGATGGGGGCAGCAGAGCCGGTTGATTGCGTAACCGTCAAGGCGACTGATCCGCTCTACATTCTTTACACTTCCGGAACCACCGGTTTGCCCAAGGGCGTGGTACGCGATAATGGCGGTCACGCGGTGGCACTTAACTGGACTATGAACACGATTTACGGGGTAGAAGCAGGCGATGTCTACTGGGCAGCTTCCGATGTAGGTTGGGTGGTTGGCCACTCCTACATAGTCTACGGGCCTCTACTTAAAGGTTGTACGACGATACTTTACGAGGGCAAACCCGTCGGCACGCCCGATGCCGGCGCGTTTTGGCGTGTTATAGCCGACCATGAAGTGAATACACTATTTACTGCTCCGACGGCATTTCGTGCAATCAAGAAAGAAGATCCGGACGGTAAGCTACTGGAAAAATATGACCTGGGCCATTTCGAGACTTTGTTTCTAGCTGGTGAACGCACGGATCCCGATACTCTTTCCTGGGCAGAAGAGAAACTGGAGATCCCCGTAATTGATCATTGGTGGCAGACCGAAACTGGCTGGTCTATCGCAGCGAATCATAAAGGTTACGGTTTCTTGCCGGTCAAACCGGGCTCGCCGACCAGGGTTGCGCCGGGTTGGGATCTGCAAGTACTGGATGACCAATGTAACCCGATGCCGGCAGGTGAAGTCGGAGCGCTATGTGCGAAGCTGCCAATGCCACCTGGTTCATTACTGACACTGTGGAATGCCCACGAACGCTTTCTGGAGAGTTACATGGAGGAGTTCCCCGGCTATTACAAGACCGCAGATGCTGGATTTATCGATGAGGACGATTACGTATTTGTGATGAGCCTCACCGATGACATTATTAACGTGGCAGGTCATCGCCTATCTACTGGCGCAATGGAGGAGGTGTTAGCCGGTCATGGCGATGTGGCCGAATGCGCGGTTATCGGTGTCGCCGACCAATTGAAAGGTCAGCTTCCGGTGGGGTTTTTGGTTCTGAAAGCTGGGGTAAAACGCGATTCTGAG
>JAKUTG010000041.1:0-13127 GCA_022447905.1 Pseudomonadales bacterium
GCCTTGTTGTTGGACGGTTCGCATAATCGCTTTTATCCGACCCTGCTCTTCTTCACCAAAACCGAGATCCAGTATCAAGCGTATGTTGGGTTGCCGTAACAGAGCCACGACTAATTCCACTTCGAAATTACCTCCAACTCGCTTGCGAGTATTGCCACACACACCGAAATTAAGGGTTATTAAAGTGGTTGAGCCCCCAGGGTCAATCGTTTTTCTAAATTGTTTTGCATTTTGTAGGTTTGAAGATTCTGGCCAAACTGATGGATAACAGAACTCTTGTTCACCCAAGATATTATCCAGCCACAGGTTGGTTAGTTCAGAGATTGAAGCTGTGACGGAGTATTCTTTGCTGCCTCGCGAATTGAAGAAGCAGTAATTTTGGAGTGGCACGAGTGGCAGCACTCCAAGCTGGGTAAGACGAGAGTCTGGATCAATTAACAGAAACTCAGCGGGGGAAAGCCCTACAATTTCTGCGCGGGTTTTCTTCAGTAAATCCAGCCAAGTCAGAAAGCGCTCCAAGAGACCGCCCCGACGGGAGTAGCTTAGCTCGTGAACCTTTAGCCCGGATAAAGATCCAAAAACTTGTTTAAGTTTAGCGTTCCCAAAGTCAATGATTTCGGCCTCTGGATAAAATTTTGATACGCGCTTACATATGACACTTGTTATTGCTACGTCAGCTCCGATAGTCACACGGGATAACACTAAAACTTTCTTCGGTTTGATGCTTGCCTGCAATTTTCGGTCTGGGCTGAGTCTAATAGTTTCAATACGTTCGTATAGTAACTCCTCGGTGTGCAGGTCAAAGTCAGAGAGTTGCGACTCGATTTCCTGGCCTTCCGGAAGTCCACAAAGAAAATTCACGACCTGACAGATAAGACGGTTATAAGTTTCGGTTTGTAGTTCTTCGAAATCATCACACAATCTTTCTATCACGATACCGAACAGAGCTTGCGCTGCAATCTGGTTTAGTTCTGATTTCTTAAAGTAAGTTGCCATCTCGCAAAGCAAGGTAATGTATTCCCGATTGTACTCATCGCTGTAGTAATAGCGATCGACGAAACTGGAAGCGACCCGTTGCGCTAATGATTCAAGTTCGTTTGTGGTTGGTGACTCCCGGAGTCGCTGCCATTGTTCTTGATAAAAAAAGCTTCGCATTACCTGTGTCCCAGGTAATTGGTAGCCGCTTCAATTACCATAGAAGGGGTGATCTCGTTCATACAGGCATGATGTCCAAGCGGGCAGGTTTTCTTGTGGCAGGGAACGCAGGGCAGTTCTCTTTGTAAGACAGTCGCCATTAGTAGGTTGTTTGCAGTGTATATTGCGTTTGTTGGGCCCATCAGCACAATATGCGGAACATCAAATGCCACCGCATAATGCCGCGGCCCTGTATCGTTTGTAATTAACAAATTACATCGCTTTATTAATGGTTTCAGATGAGCAAGATCGATCCTATCCTTAGCGGTATTGATAATTTCTGCATTGCTTGCTTGGATTATACGATCGGCAATTGCTTCTTCACCTGGCCCAACCAACAGCAATAATTTTCCGCCGAATCTGTCTTGCAATTGTTCGGCAAGTTTGGCGAAATTTTCTGTGGGCCAGCACTTAGAGGAACCGAAACTGGCACCGGGATTTAAACCAATGACGGTGTCGCCAGCCTCTATTCCATAAGTTTTCAACCGGTTCGCCCCTTGGCTCGCAAGTGTATCGGATATGTAGAGTGTTGGTTTGGGGCTGGTCGGTATTTCTAGATCGAGGTAACGGCATAAATCCAGATAATAGTCCTGCATTGGTATTGGTTTTATTTCACCCTCTTCCATAATGGGATTAGGGCCACCTGTTAATAAGAATTTACGCAAATTTCGGCGGTAACCGTAGGTTCGGGGCAAAGCAGCGAACTTGAAAGTGAGAAACGAATGGGTTGTGTTGGTCAGCAGTAATCCAAACTGGGGTTTCAGTCGAGCAAATTCCTGGCGAATAGTCTTCAGTCCTTGCCAGTCCTTATCCTGACAATCCACTATATGGTCAAACCAAGGCGCATCTTCGAGTATGCCTCGGGCATAGGGTCTTACTAAAGCTGTTATGGTTGCTGTGGGGAAATTACTGCGCAGACATTCGAATACTGGGGTTGCCATGACAATATCGCCTACCCAGTTCGGGCAACGCACTGCTAGGCTGTCGACGCTTTGGAGGGCAGGTAGCATTGCGAATAGAGATACGTTCGCAGGGAACTAACTTTGATCGAGCGTATAGGCGACAGCTTCAGCCTTCTTACCGGCGGCCATCTGTTCTCGTTCCTGCTTGATATAGTCGGAGCGAACGCCCATTACATTCGAATAACGAATAGTGTAATGAATTTTATCCTCGCTTATGAGCTGCTCGGATAAGTCCCTGTCATAGGCGACAAGATCTTTATATTCTCTAAGCCAGGTTTCCCGGTCCATAGCTTCCACTTTTTCAACTAATCTCCGATAAATTGGGGCGCACTCCCAATCGGTTTCAGCATTGACATACCAGTTACAGAGCTTGGATAGTTTGTCTAGAAACAAGTCATGTTCTTCACCGAACTTGAGGCAAGAGCCGTCAAAATAATTTCCCTGGCCAGCGATTTTCGATTCATCGATAAGGGGTTTGGCAATCTCATATCCGGCGGTACCCTTGAAGGGAAAGAAAAGGGCCCAACGGAATCGACCCATTTTCACCTTGGCGCATAAGTGAATCGTTTCCATGATTTCTTCGCGGGACTCATAAGGAAGCCCGAACATTATAAAAGCAGAGCTGTGCAAATCGTAGGCATGTGCTGAATAAAACGAATGTTCAATCTGCTCGTTTTTCATATATCGTTTTAGTACCTCGCGACGCACTCGCGGACATCCACTCTCAAGGCCGAATTTCACGATAATGCAGCCGGCTTCCTTGAGAGCCTTAGCGGCTACTTTGTCGAAACAATTCACATGGCCGTTTACAACAAAGGGCACATTGACTTTATGTTTCCTGTAGGCTTTACAAAATTCTATGACATAGTTGGTATTCAGCGTAAATAGATCATCGTCAAAAATGAACGTATTGATTTCCGGATTTTCTCTCACGAGTTTTTTCAAGTCTTCCATCATTACTTCAACCGGGAAGTGACGCAGAAAGTCTTTCACGTTTTTCGCTGCACCATCTTCGATATATTGATCGACGATTTCGATGTTAAAACAATAGGTACACTTGTAAGGGCAGCCGCGAGAAGTCAGGATCCCCATCCAGCCACGGGTTTCTTTCATGACAGCCTTCATGTCAAAGATGTCATAGTCTAATGGGGGTAATTTTTCCAGATCAGGAAAAGGTGCAACCGGGTTAGATACCGGTACACTCCCCATCCAAGAACGGAAATTCGCCAGTGTGTGTGGTTGTTCTCCATTCTCTAGCGCATCCATCAGATCGAGGAGTGCCCAGTCACCTTCCCCAACACAAACATAATCAAACAGTTTTGATTTGTGTACTTCATCAGGAACCATCGTGCAATGCCCTCCCCCGATGGTCTGGATTAGGGTAGGCATGGCTTGCCTGATAGCTTTGCTTTGTTGCACAACCCAGTCGTATTGTTGGGACATGACCGAGAAGCCAACAAGCCCCGGTTCCGTTTCTCGGATATAGTCGATTATTTCCTCACTACTGGGAACCGGTTTATATTTTTCGGAAACATGCATCAGATCCATTTCATGGCCCTTAGCATGCAGCACACCGGCTAGGGACGCGATGCCGTGGTTGGTGCCTAGCGGGGCATCAATCTGCGGGTAGATCATCAGTATTTTCATATAGCCTGAATTCTCTCAAAAAGGGCCAGAGCTCGGGTCTCTGCACCAAAGTCTAACATTGATTGCTGGCTTTAATAATAAGTGAACAGCAGATTATTAATTTTATCGGTCAAATATCCTGAATTCTTGTGTGGCATAGCAGTGTTTAGCAGGCCACGGGCCCACTAAAGTCTGGTCTGTAACGAGAATAGGAAATACACTAGAACGTAAGAATACAGATGATCATTACCTGGATTGCGATTGTAAAACATGTTACGTAATAAGAAATTCCTCCGATTCTGGTTAAAGCCACGAAGCCATCTTGGTTCGGTTGTAACCATGGCTATGGCCTTGTTCTATGCTGCGGCGATTATCGCTGCCGAAATGCCAACAAAAGCTAGTCCATTAGTAAATTCCAAGATAGCCGCCGTTGCCGGTAAGAGCCAATACCTGATTAACTGCCAACAATGTCATGACGCTGATGGGCGGGCTTTGGCCAATATTGATTTTATTGCGGCCGATCTGACATCACCTGATACCTGGTATTACGGTACTGCGCCCTTGCATATTTTCCGGAGCATTAAGTTTGGAGCTGGCCTTGAGATGCCACCCTTTAAAGATTCGCTGAGCGATGAGATGATATGGCAAATTGTTGCTCACGTGCTTAACATCGGGCCTGAAGAAAACCGACCCAAAGAAGAATAACCCTTGAGGAAATCCCCATGACTACTCAGAAAGAAAATCCCGAAACGACGAGAGTCGATGAAAAGAAGCAAGAAGAGAAAGTTGTTTCGCGGCGAAATTTCATCAAGGGCACTGCACTAGCTGGAGCAGGGGCTGCGGCTATTTTACAGGTGGATGAAAGTAAAGCACACGAAGATAACGCAACAGATATACGAATTCCTGAGGAGATTCCCCGGACATTAGCGGAGGCGGCCAAGCCGGCAAATTTCCCCATGTCTGGTGCAGAGGTTTTTGCAAAATTTTGTAGTGACGAAGGTGTGGCTGGGTTCTTTTGCTGCCCTGGTAATTACAACATGATCAATGCGATTGCGGCAGAAGGAATTCCCAGTTACGGAGGACGCTGCGAGGGGAACATGACTGCAGCTGCCGACGGCTTTGCACGAGTGACTGGCGAGATCGCCGCGACTTCCGGAACGGAGGGGCCAGGTTTCACCAATATGATCATGAATATTGGTGCTGCAAACTCTGCCCGTACACCGCTTTTGGTCATCGCGAGTAACAAGACCATTGGTGAAGATGACACAGAACATGGTATCCAAACCGCTTACCAACAGGTACAAACCGATGGTTTGAAGAAATGGGGCAAACGCCTGATTACACCGAATCGAATTTATGAGTATGCCGCTTACGCGTTTCGTCAGTTAAAAACAGGCGTTCCGAAACCAGTTCATCTTGATTTTCCTGGAGAAATTTCTCGTGCCCGCTTCGAAGAGCCAGGTGAATTGCAGTATTACTACGACAAGACTCGTTACCGAACCGAATCCAAGCCTCACCCCAATCCGGCGGATATTAACCGCGCTGTGGGCATGATTCAGCGCTCAGAACGACCAATGATTGTCGCGAGTACCGGCGTATTCTACGACAAAGCCTGGGAGGCTCTTGAGCGTGTAGCCGATAAGAATGGCATTGCTGTAGTGGAATCGGCCCCTCAGCGTGGGCACTTCTCCGACGGACATGAGTTGTCGGCTAGTACCGCGTTTGACGCGATTCGCAGTGCCGATTTGGTGATCCTGGTTGGCCAATATTGCATGCCGTCTATCGGTGAATTTGCTTTTGGGCCTGATGCCAGATGGATACGCATTGACCCTGATGCAACCGATATTGGCCGCAATGTACCTATAGATCTGGGGATCGTCAGCTCGGAAAACGCAGCACTGGAAGCGCTGGCAGAAGCACTGCCTGCTCGTAATCGCCATAGTTGGCGCGACGAACTAGCTGCTGCTCGCAAGGCCTTCGATGATCATAGCGAGGAATACTATCGGCTAGGATTACAATATAGTGCCGATACTGAGTCTATTCATCCGGCTGTCATCGGAAAGCATCTTGGTGACTTTCTCTACGCTGGCGATATCGACCGAGATCAGACTACGGTAGTTTCCGGAGGCTACGGTATTGGCCGGTATACCAGAAGGTACCTGCGTGCATTTCGACCTGGTCAAATATGCAACGGAGCATATCAGTATGGCGCCATCGGTCCCGACGTCGGTTACACGGTCGGTGTTGGTGCGGCAGTGCAAAATGGTGTTGGTCCGCAGGCTCCCTACAAGGGCTCTCCCGTAGTCGGCGTCACTGGAGATGCTGGGGTTGCATACTCTATTATGGAATTCGAAACACTTGGTAAGTACCGCATACCCGCCGTAATGATCGTCTATAATAATAATGCCTGGGGAGTGTGGACGTCTGGTGCCGGTCGTGGAGCTGTGCGAGCACAGCACATGTATCTTTTTCAGGAAAATCTGCGTTATGAAAAAATTGCCGAAGCATTGGGCTGTAATGGTGAATATGTCACTAGGCCTGATCAGCTGACACCGGCTCTGGAACGTAGTTATGAATTGGCCGAAAAAGAGGGCATATCCACGTTGATTAACTGTCAAGGTAAAAAAGAATTTTGGACCAACCAGTATCCACCGGCTATGCCTCGACACTTCGCGCCTGGTGCTTTGGCCTACTATAAATAGGTATAGCGGTTGCTATGCATGAAACTGTCAGTACAGTGAATAGTGAGTTGCAAAACTATGCAGACCGGGGGATATTCCAGAATTTCAGTGTTAAGGAAGCTGCTAACGGTAACTCCGCCGAATTTCGTTTTCACTGGCTAGCCGAATCAGCTTTTCATCTGTCGCTTAATGCCGAGAAAGGCCAACTTGAATTGAAAGATGTCCTGCCATCAGTGCCATTTCGTTCAATCATGGACAAGGCGTTTCGAATTTTTCTAATTGAGCGTTGTGGCCAATCTGTCCCTGAACATCGGCGTCTTGACAGAGATCGATTTAGCTTCTCTTGTCGTAATCGTCGGCAAAAACTTTCGATAATAATCGGTTTCAGTCAGGGCGATTCGGCTGGCGTGGCTAAGACTGCCATCAACCTACTTCACGAAATTTTTAATAATTTCCTGATGGAAGGCCCTTATCAGAACTACATGGTTGAAGTATTTAATGTTCCCGAAGAATGACTTTAGGAATTAAGTTGTGTTCGTCTGAACCCGACCGTGAGATTGTGCCCGACTACTTGCGACGTTAATGATCATGTCGGCAGTTACCGGTACGCGGTTGAATAAGTGACCGCCAAGGGCATCTGAGATAGCACACAACAGTGCCGCTGCGGCACAGCCCTGAATCGGTTCGCCTATGCCTTTTGCTCCGACTGGATTCTGTGGATCTGGAATATCCATAGCCGCCCAGTCCATTGGGGTCGGTGAGTCGAGATAAGTTGGGAGTTTGGAGTTGTGAAAGCCAACAGATGCTGGCAAGCCATTCTGAGGATCGTAAGCGTGGCGCTCGTAGCCTGCCATCCCGAAACCCATCACTGCCGCGCTCTTGACCTGAATCTCGAGCCCACGGGGGTGGATCACGGTGCCGCAGTCGGCTACCCCAAGATAATCTAATATCTCATACTTACCGGTTTCCAGATCCAACTCAATCTGGATGAATCCGGCGGCCAAGGCGGGAACAGTCCCTTCTTTTTCGAGATTGTCTTTGGCAACACCGATGAGTCCGGTTCCGGCCAGAGCCTGTACCGAGCGACTTGTCATGGAGTTGATATCTTCAGGTACATATTGCCCGCTGTATTTGCCACGCAATTCAATGGCTCGTGCTGCAGCATTGGCATAAGTTATGAAAATGGAAGGATCGGATTTTAGGTAAACACGTTCATTGGCTATGTCGTAGTCTGACGGTGAGCCTCCCAAGTCAATGGCAGCAATTTCCAGTAGTTTTTCCAAGGCATCTATGGCGGCTACATAGTTGGTTCGGGTCATGGTAAAGGAGGTGTTACTGCCAAATTGTCCCAGGTTCCAGGGGAGGTGACGGCGGCTATCGCCGCGTTCGATAACACAATTGTCCCAGTTACATTTCAAGATTTCCGCTGCGACGCGGGAGGTGCCTGTGTGGGAATAAGTTCCGAGATTACCCACACCGGTATGAATATGCAGTTTGCCGTCCGGGGTAAGGCGCACCAAACCGTCGAACCCACTACTACCAGCTGAGTGGTAGGCTTGTCCTACACCGACGCCAATTACTTTACTTCCATTGCGTTGCCCACTTTGAGCCCGCTTCGTTTCCCAATCAAATTGTTCAGCACCTATTTGTAGTGCCTCACCTAGATGGGAGCTGGTAAGTGAACTGTTATTTGGCCCATAACGGTCATTACTGGTTGGCGCGTTGATTTGGCGGATAGCCAGTGGATCCATTCCTAATTCACGTGCCGCCCTGTCTAACAAAGGTTCTATGACCGCATGGATCTGATTTTGACCAGGTCCTCTTTGAGGCCCTTTAAGCGGAGTGTTAGTAAATATTGGGATGCCACGGAACCGCATAGCTTCTGGTTGATACACCAGTGAAACAGCGTCTCCAGCGGATAGCCAATCTCCAAATCCCGAGTTACCGCCATTGTCCTGAATGACATAGAGATCTACGGCATTTATTCGGCCATCGGCTCGAAATCCTATTTTCACGTGACCCTGGAAACCGTGACGAGCGGAGCCGATGTAGTACTCTTCTTCGCGACTAACACGCAACATCACCGGCCTGGCTGTCAGACGCGCTAGATGTGCCGGGATAGACATTTGTGGGTAAGGCCCACCTTTGGACCCAAATCCGCCACCGCAGTATTCCGCCACAAACACCAAATTTGCCGGATCAATACCAATATATCCGGCTAACCCAGGGACAGGAAAACTCTGACTTTGGCTGGACCCATACACGAAGCACTTGCCGTTCTCCCAGTATGCGAGCGCAGATCGCGGTTCCATGGAATTATGGGAAAAGCTTGCCGTGACAAAACTTTCGCTCACCACATAAGCGGCGTCTGCAAAACCACTTTCAACGTTTCCGACACTCCACTCTCGTGCAGCTTCACCCTCAGGCATCTCACCATCTTTAATAGCTTGTATGTCCTGCTCCGACCAGTGAATTGACTTGAATTCATCTTGCATCGTTGAATTACCAACATTTCCCTGCTGGCGTGCATGAGGACCATCAGGCTGCAGGCTGCTAAGCGGATCCACGGTGAAAGGCAACGGTTCGAAATCAAAATTTATCGCTTCAATTGCGGTTTCCGCAGTCTGCTCATTGATGGCGGCAACGGCCAGGATGGGGTCTCCTACATACGATGGTTCATTGGTAAGAATCGGGTTGGACAGGTTTGGCATTTGCGGGACGTCGTCGGCAGTAAGAATGGCAACTACTCCTTCCATCTGCAGGGCCTTGGAAACGTCGAGGTTTAGTATGCGCGCGTGGGGCACCGGGCTTGTGAGTAACCGGGCATAGAGCATTCCATCTACTTTAAAATCCTCTGCGTACTTAGCTTTGCCAGTGACCTTCGCGTGAACATCTGGTGGAGTGAAATCTTTACCAATAAGCTTGTAGGCCATAATCAGTCCTCACGTTTTTTCATATTTGATAGCATAAGTAGCAGGATAGAGAATGTCCATTGAAATGAATAGCTGGCGCTTACGGCGAACGTTCCAATTGATAAAGTGATTTTGACCCTTTACGTTGCCACGGGCAGGCCTATCTAGTCTTGGATCAATTTAAGGGTTCGATAAGTTATTCACGCCCTTCGTTAATAGCCACGGCAACGGTAGCCTGGCCTTTATTTTGAATAGTGAAAGGAGACTCCGCGTCCCGCCAAGCCCAGTCGCCAGCCATGTCTAGTTCAGTTGTAATTCCATCTTCTCGTGACACATGCACGGTACCCTCGGTACCCTGGACAATTACGGTAGGATTGTGGTGGGTTTGCAACAATGTTTCTTCGCCGGGATCAAGTTCTATGCGGTGGGAGCGAAACCAGGAATTTTCGATCTGAGGATTGGAGGACATGCCTGATGGTCTGTCTGTTGGCTCGCCTGCAATGCCGTTACCACCATTTACCAACGCAATAATCCGCAACAGACCCGGTCCGCCATTGGATACGTTGTGAGTTAGGGGCGTAGTCGCATAATCTGTGATCGCTCTTACAGTGCCGTTGCTCGGACCAGCTCCACTGCTGATTGAAGTCAGCAGGATTGCCTGATCATGTATATGCTGGAAGGACTCATCGCCAGGGTTTACCTGCACGTCCAACAGGAACAAACCGCCTGCCTTGTGCACAGTCCGATGACGGGGCTCCTGCAATAAATGTACGACTTTTTCCCCCGATAGATCGGTTTCCTGGGCAATTATACTTGGCTTCATTTTACCCAGCGATATATCCAAAGCGGTTAGCACTAGCGCCGCCAGTAGCAGGCCAGAAGAGATTTTGAGTAGAGGTTTTAGGGCAATCTTAATCATGTCTGCTCCAATTTGTTGCTTTATTAGTCACCGGTAGTACCAGGAAGGGCAAATGCCAGAAGTTCGGCATCATTATTACGCCCACCTCCGGCGATGGCAATGTATTGCTTATTTTGTATCTGATAGCTCATGATGGGGCCATGCAGGCGCAAGGCAACATTGACTTCACCGATAAGTTCACCTGTTGCTTTATCGTGAGCAACCAAGACTGAACCGGTTTCCTGCGAGTCAATTTCGTCCTTGGCTGCCAGGTAAGAAATTAACAGGGTCTTGGTGATCAGAATACCACCTTCGGCAACGACATCGTTGAACCCAGTCCCCAGTGGTCCGAGGTCCAAGTCGACAATATCTGGATGGTCGGTGGGCCCTTTGCCGAAGGGTATCTGCCAAACATGCTCGCCTGAGTTAAGATCTATAGCGGTAATTCGTCTATAGGGAGGCTTTACCAGAGGTAATCCACGTGGCCCAGTTGTATTGGTATATTGAATCACATAGGGCCAGTCTGAGGTTCCAGCAGGGGGTTCCACCAAAGCCATGCCAATTGGCCTGGTGACTGACTGGATATAAAGAGTCTGAGTTTCCGGGTCCATGGATGCCCCGGGGAAATTAGCCCCACCGCCAGCTCCGGGAACGACATAGGTTGAAGTTTTTCCATCGTGGCCTCGCACGATAGGTGGTGTGAAGATATCGCCGAGCACGAAGTTTTTCGCGATCTCCAATGCCTCTTCCCTGATTTCCGGGGTGAAGTCCACCAGATCTTCCTCTGTCGCGCCAATTCTCTCGAAGGGTAAAGGCCACGTTGGGATAGGTTGTGTTGGATGAGCGCGCTCACCTGGAACCGTGCTTGGCGGCACAGGTTGCTCTTCGATAGGCCATACCGGCTCGCCGGTCACCCGGTCGCAAACATACGTGAAGCCGGTCTTGGAAACCTGGGCCACGGCTTTGATAGGCCTTCCGTCGACAATAATATCAATGAGGTTCGGAGCCGACGCAATATCATAATCCCATAACCCGTGATTCACCGTTTGGAAATGCCAGTCCCGTGAGCCCGTTTCCGCATCGAGTCATATGATGCTCTCGGCATATACGTTTTCACCTAGCCGTTTGCCGCCCCAATAGTCATTAGTAGGTGTGGAGGTAGGTAGGTAGACCAAGCCCAGTTCATCGTCCGCTGCCATGTAGGTCCAGACATTGGTGTTGCCCGCTGTCTGCCACGAGTTCTCTTCCCACGTTTCATTGTAGTCTTCACCAGGTTGGGGAATTGTATTGAAACGCCACTTGAATTCACCGGTGCGAGTATCATAGGCACGCACATGACCGGGAGGACTGCGGTTGCTCATGATGTAGTCGAAGATCTTCGAGCCTACAATCAAGGTATTGCCAACAGCAATGGGTGGTGCACCGTGGGTAATGTTGCGCATCTCAAACTCTAGGCGACCCAGATTCTGAGTGAGATCTATGAAGCCATTATTACCAAAATCAGGATCAGGTTGGCCGGTGTCAATATCGATAGACACCAACTGTTTGCCAAGAGTGGCCAGAAAGATGCGTTCCACCTCTCCGTCGGTCCAGTATTCGATGCCACGAGTTTGCACAGGGGAGAAATTCGGAGGGCCTAGCTTATAGCTTTCAGGATCGAACAGCCATAACTCTTCTCCTGTGGTTGGGTCAAGGGCGACTACCTGTCCATGGTTTGTGTTGGTATACATGACGTTATTAACTACAAGTGGAGTGGCGCGGTAGTCCCCAGTGGGATACAACATCGTGTCTGGAATGCGCTTGTCTGCCGACTCCCAACGCCAGGCTATCTCCAGTTGTTCGAAGTTATCTGCATTAATCTGGTCCAGTGCCGCATATTTTGAGGAGGAATGGTCAGCACCGTGGTGGTGCCATTCGCCATCAGTGTCGGACTGTGACTGCTCGTTGCTCTCTTCCGTACAGCAGGTCAGAACCACCAACAGGCCAGTAAATAAAAGCAAGGGTTTTAATTTGGTCATGGTTGCTTCCCGGTACTGAGTCATCGGTTAGTTGGGCAGATTCTTATTGAGAAAACTGAATATTGACCCATAAATACGCCGCATTTCATTCGCGGGAAAGCCGCCGTGCCGGCCATTCGGCACAGTAACCAGTTCATTGGTAACTTCGGCGCGATCTAACAAGCGATGTAGTTGTATAGCATGGTTGTAGGGTACAGTTGGGTCGGCGTCACCGTGGATACTAATAATAGGGGGCAAATCTGACCGGACGTAGTTTACGGGAGATACGCGCTCAGCAATTTCTGTCATGTCAGGCTGAGCACCAAGCCAGCGTACAGCATAGCTCTTTTGGTTAACACCATGGAGCAAATCATTGACATCGGTAATACCGTACCAGTTGACGACCGCCGCCACCTTGGGTGTTTCATCTCCGAGGCACTGCCGATCCAGGCCGGCTTCTGAGGGAATCATGCCAGTAGTTAACGCTAAGTGTCCGCCGGCTGAATTGCCTGACACGACTAGCCGATCGGTATCGAATCCATATTGTCCGGCATTTCTGACGACCCAGCGGAGCGCACATAAGCTGTCTTCCACTGCAGCAGGAGCGAGTGACACGTCACCAAGGCGATACTGCACGTTAACAGCAGTCCAGCCTTCTTCCAGATAGGGCAATAAGCGCAGGACGTTGGCTTCCTTCGAGCCGCCGACCCAGCCTCCGCCATGGTAATAGATAAAAGTGGGTGCAGGACCTTCGTTGTTACGGGACTGGTAGATATCAATCTTGAGCTCTACACCGTTGGCTCGTCGATAGGTGATGTTGGGGATCACCCGGAATTCGTTCTGTACCGTTGCGGTCC
>JAKUTG010000042.1:0-13055 GCA_022447905.1 Pseudomonadales bacterium
GTTCGTTCCGCATCGGGGCTGATCATCACCAAGCAGCGTCCTGAAGCGCCATCCTCTCGACTAGTAACGTTTGTATCGATATTGTCCCTACCAAGCTGCTCTAGGTAAAAATCTCCGGCCTGATCATTGGCGATCTTACATGTGAAATAGGCACGGCCACCAAAGTGGCTGAGCGCGTAGAGAGTATTACCGGCGGAACCACCACCTGACTTCTTTGTGATTCCATAAGTGTCGGAGAGTATCTTAAGCAGGTGGTCTTGTTGCTCACGGCCCACCAGAGTCATCACGCCTTTCTTGATGCGATAATCTCTAAAGAAGGCTTCGTCTACCTCGAATTCTTTATCTACCAGTGCGTTGCCGACACCGTAAACGTCGTATTGATCCACTACTATATTCTTCCTGAATTACACGTGGAAACTAGGAGCATAATGCAGCGAAAGCCTGTTCAGCAGAATCAATCGTTATTTGTATCACTTCATCATCATGGGCAGCAGACATGAAGCCGGCTTCAAACGCCGAAGGAGCTAGGTATACTCCATTATCTAGCATGCTGTGAAAAAACAGCTGGAAGTGCTCAGTGTTGCAAGCCATTACTTGAGAGAATTGCGAAATTTCTTTGTCGCCGTTGAAAAAACAACCGAACATACCGCCGAGCTGGTTGCTTGAGAATGGTATACCCGCGGCTTCAGCTTTTTCCGAAAAGCCATCTACTAGCCTGCTGGCTTTTTTATTTAGAGCTTCATAAAAACCTGGTTCACTAATGGTATCCAACGTGGCCAGCCCGGCTACCACAGCCAAAGGGTTTCCGGAGAGAGTGCCGGCTTGGTATACCGGTCCGGTTGGAGAGATGTTTTCCATGATTTCTTTTCGCCCGCCAAAAGCACCAACCGGAAGCCCACCCCCGATCACCTTGCCGAGTGTAGTCAGGTCAGGGGTCACCCCAAATAGGGATTGAGCACCTCCTAACGCTACCCTGAAACCAGTCATGACCTCATCGAAGATTAGAACCGCTCCATGGGCGCTACACTGTTCTCGGAGTGTTTCGAGAAAACCTGGCACAGGGGGCACACAATTCATGTTTCCGGCAATAGGTTCAACAATAATGCAGGCTAATTCGTGGCCACATTCAGCGAACAAATTTTCAACTGCATGGCTGTCATTATATGGTAGAACATAAGTCAGATCTGTATAAGCTTTTGGCACGCCAAGTGAGTCCGGTTCGCCAAGCGTGAGCGCTCCGGAACCCGCTTTTACCAGTAAGCTATCGACGTGGCCGTGGTAGCAGCCTTCAAACTTGACGATCTTGTCGCGGTGAGTGAAACCACGTGCCAGACGGATGGCGCTCATGGTAGCTTCGGTACCCGAAGTGACTAGGCGAACCTGTTCTACGGATGGAACCAAATCGCAGATTCTCTTGGCTATCGTGATTTCGGCTTCGGTCGAGGCACCAAATCCCAGTCCAAGCTCCATCTGTTCTTGCAAGGCAGCCAGGACTCTGGGGTGACGATGGCCTAGGATGAGAGGCCCCCAGGCCCCTACATAATCTATGTAACGGTTGTCATCGCAATCAATCAGGTAAGGACCATTGCCCTCTTTGAAAAACAGCGGTTTTCCTCCTACACCTTTGAAAGCGCGAACCGGCGAATTTACACCCCCGGGTATATAGCTAAGAGCAAGTTCATACAGCTCTGAGGAATGAACCCTAGTCATGTTTTTCACCTTCATCCTGATAATCGAAAAGCATTCCTGTAAACCGATTACGCCTCGAAGAGATCCACGAGTCGTTGAGTGCTAGCTGAAATTTCATTTGTTCCAAATATTGCATGAATAACAGCTAGCATATCGGCTCCAGCTTCAATCAAGGCCGCGCCATTTTCCACATTGATTCCACCAATAGCAACTATTGGTAATGAGAGCGTTGCATGGGCTTCTCGAAGGATATCAACGTGTGCCGAGGTAGCTTCGGGTTTCGTTTTTGATGAGTGAAAGCGCCCGAAAGCAACATAGTCCGCACCGGCTTTTTCTGCAGCGACTGCCGCCTGGAGCGAATCGTGACAGGTCACTCCGATGATGGCTTCAGCTCCAAGTGTAATGCGCGCCGCGCGCAAATTCTCGTCTTCATCGCCAAGATGTACCCCCTGTGCTCCAATAGCCTTGCAGAGAGTCACGTCATCATTGATTATTAAGGGTACGCTATGTTGACGGCAAAGATCTAAAATTTGACAAATCTGTTCCAGCTGGCGACCGTTTAACTCCGATTTAGTGCGATACTGCAACATGCTTATACCTGCTTGTAATGCGGACTCTATCGATGCTGTGATGTTCCGGTTTGCAAGTAACGTATCATCAGTAATCGCATATATACCTCTGAAATTCATTGGATCACGCTCGGAATATTAGAGTTTCTGTTTGTTCCAGTAGCTGCGATTTGGCAGGAGTTGTCCAAACCCCATCCGCGTACCATGACTTAGAGATTCCCAGGTAAATCGTTGTGCCTGTTGAATGGCATCCCGAATATTTAATTTGTGGGCCATGTAGCCGGAGATTGCAGCAGCAAGGGTACAACCCGAACCATGGTAAGAATGCTCCAAGCGGGGCCAGTTGAAGGTGGCTACTTCTTGGTGAGTCGAATAAAGCCGATTGACGACATCAGGCGTTTGGGAATGAGTGCCTGTGAGTAATAAATGCTGGCAACCGAGATCCAAGAGCTCGTTGGCACAAGCATCGAGAGTATCCCCGGAAGGAGCTAGTCGTTTGACTTCATTAGTATTGGGTGTCAGGACAGTGGTAAGCGGCACTAGCAAGTTACACATAGCCTCCAACACTTCAGGTCCGCCGAATTCATGCCCGCCCCCAGCCAAGGCTATGGGATCGAGAACTACTGGGATATTAGCGTAATCTTTTAGCAGGATGTGAAGCACTTCAATGGATTCCACACTGCCCAGTAACCCAATTTTGATGCATTGAATCGAGATGTCCTCTAGCACTGCTCGAGCTTGCTGAACCAGCAGCGCTGGTTCGGTAGCAATCATGTTAATAGCGTTCTGGGTGTTTTGAGCGGTTAAGGCGGTTGCTATGGGCGTGCAGTGACAGCCAATGCTGAAAAGGGTTTCTATATCAGCTTGCAGGCCTGCACCGCCTGTTGGATCCAAGCCTGAGAAACACATGACATTGGGTTTGTTTACGATCATATATGATGTATGGAGAGCATAACGTTAATTTGTTATAGCGTAGGTTTTACAACGATGAGAATGACAATGCCAACTAACAGGAATACAGGCAGTTCATTGAAGATTCGGAAAAATACATGGGTCTCGGTTTTTGAATCTTCCCTCAGCTTCTTCATGTACAACCAACAATAGACATGGTAGGTAATTAGCAGGGCCACTAACCCGAGTTTAGCTTGCATCCACCACCGGGCCATGAAGTAATCCCAATTTAAAATCAACAACCAGCCTCCGAGAAATACAGTGGCAATTGCCGAGGGTATAGTAATACCCCAGAAAAGTTTACGCGCCATGATTTCGAAGCGATCCTTGCTGATTTGGTCTTGACTCATTGAGTGATACACAAACAAGCGCGGCAGATAGAACAAGCCACTAAACCAACATACGACGAAAACAATGTGGAATGCTTTTATCCAGAGCATTTTAAGTTCCCTGTTATGGAAAAGAGAACCTATCACAGCTCAAGATTGAAGTCTTGGAGATTGAAAAGCTGCGGTCTAAGCTATTGATTTTACGTCATGAAATTGCCAGATTTATTGCATTTTTGGCTATCACAGGTAAGATACCTTCCCCTGCAATTCGGAAGCTAATTTTCCCATTCAGGAATTCGAGAGTTTATAGAAATGGTGGGGCAACTACTCAACGTAGTAAGTATAGGAGCAAGTGTTGATTAAGGTGGGCATTATCGGTGCTACTGGTTATACGGGTATTGAGTTGCTTCGCTTGCTTGCACCTCGAAAAGACATAGAGATTGTGGTGGTTACTTCCAGGGAAAAGGAAGGCTTGTCTGTGCAGGAACATTTTCCAAATTTGCGCGGGCATTTAGATTTGAAATTTGCTGCGCCCGAGTCTGAGGCGTTAAACGCATGCGATGTTGTGTTCTATGCAACCCCGCATGGGGTCGCCATGCATTCAGTGCCAACTCTACTGGATAAGGGAGTGCGTATTATTGACTTGTCGGCAGATTTTCGAATAAAGGACATTGCGCTATGGGAAGATTGGTATAAGACAGCACATAATTGTCCGGAATTGGTAGAGAACGCAGTTTACGGACTACCAGAAGTAAACAGGTCTCAAATCGCAAGCGCTGACTTGGTGGCAGTGCCGGGCTGCTATCCTACTGCTATCCAGTTGGGTTTTCTGCCTTTACTGGAGCAAGGCATAGTGGTTGCGGATAGACTTATTGCTGACGCAAAATCTGGTGTTAGTGGTGCTGGCCGCAAGGCGGTGGAAGATTACCTATTTTGTGAAGCAAACGAATCTATAAAAGCCTACGGGGTGTCTGGCCATCGCCACCATCCTGAAATTTGCCAGGAATTGAATCTGGTTTGTGATCAGGAAGTTAAACTCACTTTTATTCCCCATCTTGCGCCCATGATTCGTGGCATATTGGCAACGCTTTATGCACCAGTAGACACTGGCCAGAATATTACAATCGACCGATTGCAATCAATTTTTGAACACCGGTATGCTGATGAGCCCTTTGTAGAGGTCCTACCGATGGGATTACTGCCCGCGACACGGGATGTGAAAGGGTCAAATAAGTGCGAAATTTCGGTTAATTATTCATCAAATACCGATACGGTAGTAGTATTTTCTTCTGAAGATAATTTGGTTAAGGGCGCTTCAGGTCAGGCCATTCAAAATATGAATCTCATGTTTGAACTTGGAGAGACCACCGGTCTGGAGAGTATAGCCTTATTGCCTTGACGGGTACGTCTTGCAGGACCTGAATTCGGAGCAATCTAAATGCCAAAAGTAGTAAACAGGAAAAAATGATAGTGGTTCCCTATCGACCTTGCTATCAGTAGTTTGTTACTGTTAATGTTGCGATTGGGGTTTCAGCAAGCGTTTGAGAAACGGCAAAGGTATTAGGATCATGTTCAGAAAATTTGTAGATAACACCAATGGCCCCACTCACACACTGGTGTCGAGAACTACCGAATTTGAAGGTGACATTCATTTCAGTGGAGAATTGATTATCGAAGGCATAGTCAAGGGCAAAATCTATGCGGATGATGATTCTTCGGCGCTTATTAGGGTAGGTGAAAAAGGCGTAGTCGAAGG
This sequence comes from Pseudomonadales bacterium, assembly GCA_022447905.1. Lineage (GTDB taxonomy): Bacteria > Pseudomonadota > Gammaproteobacteria > Pseudomonadales > Pseudohongiellaceae > UBA9145. The sequence continues at coordinate 5,295 of JAKUTG010000042.1, forward strand.
AGAGATCTGTGTGCCAACCGCAATTATTAACGGATTGGTGCAAGGTGATATCCGTTCGGCTACTCGTGTCGAACTTGCCGCGAAAGCAGTTGTTCTAGGAAATGTTTATTACAAAACGATCGAGATGGTGATGGGTTCCGAGGTCAACGGTAACCTCAAGCACATTGGCATCAATCAGCATGAACCCAATCAAGTTACGGATGACAAAAACTTTCTCACCGACGAGGAATTAACTGCTCTAGCTTCACAAACCGGGCCTTCAGAGAAGGGTTGATATCCTTAAAAATTAGTGTTTAAAGTGGCATGCTCGGGTATTATAATACCTGAGTGCCCCTGTCGGTTATTGTGTAGCTTTGGAAATTAACTCAATGCTTTAAAGTGAACGGCTTGGCCCCGCATATAGCAAAGTGGAGTTACATGGAATCCCAATGCCAGGCGTCCAAACAGTAGAACCCAGCATCATGTCATTTACCGACGATGCGGCGAATAGGGTGCAAAGTCTTATTTCCGAGGAAGGTAACGACAATCTGAAACTTCGTGTATTTGTAACCGGAGGCGGTTGTTCCGGGTTTCAGTACGGTTTTGCGTTCGAAGAAGGAGTGAACGAAGACGATACTGTAATCGAAAACAAAGGTGCAAGACTACTGGTGGACCCGCTCAGTTATCAGTACCTGGCTGGTTCCAAGATAGATTATGTCGAAGGGTTAGAAGGGTCTCGCTTTGTGGTCGAAAATCCAATGGCTACAACGACCTGTGGTTGTGGTGCTTCCTTTTCTGTATAGATTCTTAATCTCAGGATGTCAGGCCTGATAAATCCCTCCAAGGATTACCGATGATTTTGCTCCGGTAAAAGCTGTTGTGTCTATGCACCGCCCGGCTATAGTCTCGCTAGCCATCCAGGCGAATGCAGTGGCCTCTACCCAGTCAGGATCGATTCCCAGTCGCGAAGTAGTGCTAACTTCGTATTCTGGTAAGGCTTCTGCCAGGCACTTCATCAGGTAATTATTGTTAGCACCACCACCGCATACAAATATCTGTTGAGCTTCAGTGACCTTTTTTATCGAAGATTCAATCGTTTTAACAGTGAACGCCAATAATGTGGCTTGTACATCTTCTTCAGAAATTGTCGGCATAGGCGGCAATTTTTTTTCTAACCAAGAGCCATTGAATAATTCTCTGCCTGTGCTTTTGGGATGGGGAAGATCGAAATATGTTTCTTCTTTTAATACATCGAGCAGGTCTGAATTCACCTTCCCTGACCTAGCCCATTCACCATTGACGTCAAAGGTTTGAGAATGGTGCTTGTGGATCCAATAATCCATCAATACATTTCCTGGACCAGTGTCGAATGCGAAATTATTACCCCGGCAAGTGAGCACAGTTATATTCGAAATACCACCGATGTTTACTATGACTCTATCTCTGTCTCCCTTGAAGCAATTTCGATGTAGAAGCGGCGCAAGCGGGGCACCCTGACCGCGAGCTGAAAGATCCCGTCGCCGGAAATCGGCGACCGTAGTTATTCCGGTTAGTTCCGCAATCGTATTTGGGTCTCCAATTTGCATTGAGAAAGGAATCAGACCATCAGGTTGATGCCAGATAGTTTGGCCATGACTACCTATAGCACAAATGCTTTCAGCTGAAATATTTGCTCGCTTCAGCAAAGTATTTGTAGCATCTGCGAATAGGCGGCCAATTTCAACATCGGCTTCGCCGAGTTGTTTTAGAGTAATTTCGGACCCTCTGCTAAGAAAAAGTATTTTTTCTCTCACAGTGCTATCGAATTCTTGAAAATGGGTCTCGATTGGTTGAGGGCGGTTCTCACTAAATGTAACCAACACAGCATCAACACCATCGACACTGGTGCCGGAAATCAGCCCAATGAATTGATCGCAAGTAGTCATGTTGCTAATTTCAGTCAGCGCTGGGTTGATTTGTAGCCAGCATTTTTGAAGAGTTGAGCTTTTCAAACTGCAGTAATAGTCCAGCCGTGTGCTGGCGGAACCGATCTGTCTCAAAAGGATCAATTGACTTAGCCGTCGGTAGTTTATCAAGGATTTTGCGAGGGTTTCGATGAACACCGTTTACCAGAAACTCGTAATGTAGGTGGGGTCCGGTTGCCCCGCCAGTAGCTCCAACAAAACCGATGACATCTCCTTGGCGCACGTGGTCGCCGCGATTCAAACCACGGGCAAATCGGGATAAGTGAGCGTACTTGGTCTCGAAGCCACCGGTGTGTTTGATGGTAACCAGGTTACCGAAGGAACCATAGCGCGAAGCGCGGGTGACCCGCCCGTCACTGGTGGCTTGGATCGGAGTGCCACCGGGAGCAGCATAATCGGTACCTTTATGGGCGCGAATTGTATTCAGGATAGGATGGCGTCGACGCGGATTGAAATTAGAGCTGATTCGAAAAACATCGAGAGGGTTGCGTAGGAATGCTTTGCGCATGCTTTCGCCGTCGGCCGAGTAATAACCTATCTCTCCCTCTTCATTAACATACCGAACGGCAGTGTGCTTTTTACTTTGATTGATAAATTGGGTTGCTAGTATTTTCCCGTTCTCTACAAATTCACCATCGAGGTACTGTTCATCATATAAGATGCTGAACTGATCGCCAGTCCTCGGATCTAGAATGAAGTCGATTACGCCACCGAAGATGTTTGCCATTTCCATAATATGGACGGCTGGAATTTGCTCCTGCTGTCCAGCCATAAACAGGCTGTTGGCAATTTGACCTACTTTGAACGCCTGGCGAATTTCGGCTTCCTTGAGGATGGGGTCAACCATGTATCCATTGTTGTAGCGTGTGAACAAGTAGCCTTCTAGCGGTGATTTCAGGACTCTCAGTTTTTCCAATCCCCCAGCATCAACAATCATAAAATCCAGTTGATAGCCCGGATAAAGCCTGTTGAGTATCTTGGCTTCTTCACTGCTATTGAGTACTCGGAATAAATCTTGATCGCTGAGCCCAACCTTGGTGAAAATGGCAGATAAATTATCGCCGTTGCGGACTTCAACGTTTTGCCAAAGCGACACGGCTTCCAATGGAGACTCTTTCGTTACAACTAAATCTTGCAGCTCAAGTTCATTAGCAGGAACAGTTTCGGGCTCCGACAGGGTCTCTATTTCAGGGAGTGCAATTGGAATAACAATACGGGTAGTCGGATCGGGAACGGTTCTACCTTCGTCAGCTTCCACAAACAAGACAAGTATCAGGCAAGTAACGGCTAGAACACAGGCAAAATAGAGGTGGCCTCGAGGATAGTAGTTACTGATAAATTGTTTCGAAAAATCAAAAAAGTTCATATTTAACAACTACTTTCAATTCGCGGTCATTCGAATGCGCAAAACTACAGTAATACAATAGGTATTTCAAAGACTTTTAGGCTAGATCACCTTACTATTTCCGCACTTAATTGCGGTTCTGGTGTAAAATTTGCGCTTTTTTAGGGCGGCCCGAATAACATCCTCTTTTGCTGATGGTAACATTCCAAGCAGCCAGTGCTGTCTCCCGCAGAAGGTGTCACCGTCTGCCAGGGAGTCAATAAAATCGATTGTTTTCTTAGTTGTGTGACGTAGAGTGGATAGGAATACCCGATGGGAATAGCAAACTCGGATATTATTGGTGACTTAGAAAGCCGAGGCCTCATTTCTTCGATCGCCGGGGGTGAAGAGCTTAAGTCGCATCTTGCCAGCGGATTCAGAACTGTTTATTGCGGCTTCGACCCGACTGCTGAGAGTCTTCATATTGGAAACATGGTGCCGCTTCTAGCCCTGAAGCGATTTCAGCTGGCTGGTCACCAGCCAATCGCTCTTGTCGGCGGCGCCACAGGCATGATCGGAGATCCGAGTTTCAAGGATACGGAACGACAGCTAAAAACCGTTGAGGTTATTGAGGGCTGGGTCGATCGCATAAAGCCCCAGCTAAGTCAGTTCCTCGATTTTGATAGCGGCAAAAACGAGGCAATTCTGGTAAATAATCTAGCATGGACCAAGGATCTTGATGTGCTAAGTTTTCTGCGCGATGTTGGGAAACATTTCTCGGTCAATGCCATGATTCAGAAGGAGTCGGTCAAGCAACGAATCGAGCGGGAAGGGGAAGGCATCTCTTACACTGAATTTAGTTATATGATCTTGCAGTCTTTAGACTTCTCTGAGCTCAATAAGCGATATTGCTGCTCCGTACAAATCGGTGGCAATGACCAGTGGGGGAATATAACCGGTGGTATTGACCTGACTCGTCGTCTTTACCAGCAGCAAGTTTACGGGGTCACGTTACCGCTTATCACCAAGTCGGATGGTGCCAAGTTCGGCAAGACTGAAAGTGGCACTATTTGGATGGATGCGGAGAAAACCTCCCCATACGCTTTCTATCAGTTCTGGTTGAACACGGCAGACGCCGATGTCTACAAATTCATGAAGTACTTCACTTTTCTGAGTGTGGATGAAATCAATGAAATTGAACGCAGCGATGAGTCGTCCAAAACCAAGCCGGAAGCACAAGGAATTCTTGCAAGTGAAGTGACGGAGTTACTTCATGGAGTTGAGGGGCGGAAAGCCGCAACGAGGATTAGCGAGGCCCTGTTTTCAGGGGAGGTTGGAAGCCTCACCGCAGATGATATGGCTCAGCTCGAGCTGGATGGTCTGCCTTATACCGAGATTAGAGGTGATAAAGTGGATATTGTAGAAGCGCTCGTACAGACCGAATTGGCGAAATCAAACAAGATGGCACGTGAATTTCTCGGAAACCATGCTGTTCAGGTGAACGGTCAGGTAGTGAATTCTACAGATTTTAAGCTCTCGGAAAGCAATGCATTACAAGGTAAATACTTTCTTCTCAGGCGAGGTAAAAAATTGTTCCATTTGGTCAAAAACATCCAATAAAAACCGTAAGCTTAATCTGTTGAAATACCCAAATATTTCAGAGGTTAAAATTTGTGGAACTTTGCTCGACTAAACCCTTGCTAAACAACGTCACGCGCGTATAATACGCCGGCTCTGTGTCGAACGGCACTGGGGTTTTATGTTCTTTAAAAAAGTAGTTCAAGCAATAGAGGTGGGTGCTTGCTGATTTGGATTTGGGGTCTAAGCAATTAGATTCTGAACCTGAGGATTTCCTCGGATTCTGGATCCTATCAAAGTAAGCAACTGCGTTAATTTATTGAAGCTTCGGTTTTATCCCTTTTAGGGATGAAGCTGCAACAGTAGTTTGCAATCTTTGAGTAAAAGTTTAGTGGTCGTTTTTTTGTCGGGTTTAGTAATACCGGCTGTAGTAAAAAATATGGCTGCTTGGAAGATTAAACTGAAGAGTTTGATCATGGCTCAGATTGAACGCTGGCGGCAGGCTTCAGACATGCAAGTCGAGCGGAAACAGGCCGCTGTGATCCCTTCGGGGTGAACTTGGTGCTGTCGAGCGGCGGACGGGTGAGTAACGCGTAGGAATCTGCCCAGTAGAGGGGGATAGCCCGGGGAAACTCGGATTAATACCGCATACGCCCTACGGGGGAAAGCAGGGGATCTTCGGACCTTGCACTATTGGATGGGCCTGCGTTGGATTAGCTTGTTGGTAGGGTAAAGGCCTACCAAGGCGACGATCCATAGCTGGTTTGAGAGGATGATCAGCCACACTGGAACTGAGACACGGTCCAGACTCCTACGGGAGGCAGCAGTCGGGAATATTGGACAATGGGCGCAAGCCTGATCCAGCCATGCCGCGTGTGTGAAGAAGGCCTTCGGGTTGTAAAGCACTTTCAGTAGGGAGGAAGGCTAGCCGTCTAATAGGCGGTTAGATTGACGTTACCTACAGAAGCAGCACCGGCTAACTCCGTGCCAGCAGCCGCGGTAATACGGAGGGTGCAAGCGTTAATCGGAATTACTGGGCGTAAAGCGCGCGTAGGCGGTTTGTTAAGTCGGATGTGAAAGCCCTGGGCTCAACCTGGGAACTGCATCCGATACTGGCAGGCTAGAGTACGGTAGAGGGGGGTAGAATTCCACGTGTAGCGGTGAAATGCGTAGAGATGTGGAGGAATACCAGTGGCGAAGGCGGCCCCCTGGACTGATACTGACGCTAAGGTGCGAAAGCGTGGGGAGCAAACAGGATTAGATACCCTGGTAGTCCACGCTGTAAACGATGTCAACTAGCCGTTGGAAGGGTAATCCTTTTAGTGGCGTAGCTAACGCGCTAAGTTGACCGCCTGGGGAGTACGGTCGCAAGATTAAAACTCAAATGAATTGACGGGGGCCCGCACAAGCGGTGGAGCATGTGGTTTAATTCGACGCAACGCGAAGAACCTTACCTGGTCTTGACATCCTACGAACTTTCCAGAAATGGATTGGTGCCTTCGGGAGCGTAGTGACAGGTGCTGCATGGCTGTCGTCAGCTCGTGTCGTGAGATGTTGGGTTAAGTCCCGCAACGAGCGCAACCCTTGCCCTATGTTGCCAGCGGATCATGCCGGGGACTCATGGGGAACTGCCGGTGATAAACCGGAGGAAGGTGGGGACGACGTCAAGTCATCATGGCCCTTACGCCCAGGGCTACACACGTGCTACAATGGCCGGTACAAAGGGCTGCCAACCTGCGAAGGTGAGCGAATCCCAAAAAGCCGGTCTAAGTTCGGATTGTAGTCTGCAACTCGACTGCATGAAGTCGGAATCGCTAGTAATCGTGTATCAGCAACGACACGGTGAATACGTTCCCGGGCCTTGTACACACCGCCCGTCAAGCCATGGAAGCCGGGAGTGCCCGAAGTCTGTGACCCAACCTAGTGAGGGAGCAGCCGAAGGTAAGTTCGGTGACTGGGGCTAAGTCGTAACAAGGTAGCCGTAGGGGAACCTGCGGCTGGATCACCTCCTTTCTGGAGATGCAGAGTAAGACCCTCGGGTCCGAAAAGCTCTCGAGTGTCTACCCGCTCGCAACCTCAAGGCCTCGGTTCTCATATACACTGGTCCACGTGTAATACGCGAGGGCCAAGCTGTTTGAAAAACGTTCTGGCAGGCAAGGGGCCGAAATCCCGATCCTGTCTGGAATTCAGGGTAGAGAGAAGAAGAAGTAGACCTTAGGTAAAATCTAGAAGTCTAAGATGTGTGACTGGTTTGAGGTGGACTAGAAAGATATTTGCCAAGTACTTGTTCTTGTTTTTAAGGACGGTACGATGGTGATTTTCGAGCATTTTTTCTCAGATCTAGGAGCGCAAGGTGAGGTGCAGGAGACGTACTTATGTACGTCGACTAAGCCGAGCCCGCCGCGCGACAACGAGCTGAGAAAAGAGGCGAAGAAAATTTCTGGTCAAGCGATATAAGTGCGCACGGTGGATGCCTAGGTACGGACCGGCGATGAAGGACGTGGCAAGCTGCGATAAGCCTCGGGAAGCTGCAAGCAAGCTCAGATCCGGGGATGTCCGAATGGGGAAACCCGACGGGGGTTATGCTCCGTCATCCGGCGTAAGCTGGAAGCCAACCCGGGGAACTGAAACATCTAAGTACCCGGAGGAAAATAAATCAAATATGAGATTCCCTCAGTAGCGGCGAGCGAACGGGGAAGAGCCCAAACCGTGAGGGGTCAAACCTTTGCGGGGTTGCGGGGCTTCAACACAAGGGCCTGGAAAGCATAGCGGAACGCGCCTGGAACGGCGGACCAGAGAGGGTGAGAGTCCCGTACGCGAAATGTGACTAAGGGTTTGTTGGAGTTCCCGAGTAGGCCGGGACACGGGAAATCCCGGTTGAATCTGGGGGGACCATCCTCCAAGGCTAAATACGAG
>JAKUTG010000043.1:0-12994 GCA_022447905.1 Pseudomonadales bacterium
AACCGTAGAGCTAAACACGCTGATTCACCTCACCCATATTCGTAACTATGGCGGGGTATTCGGCCTACTGCAAGGCATGGGCTGGATTTTCGGGCTCATTGGCTTCAGTTTGTTAATAGCAGTAGTTGCATACCTCTGGTTCGGAAAAGAAATAAATCGCTATGAATACATTTGCTTCGGGTTCATCGTTGGCGGTGGCGGCAGTAACATTCTCGATCGCTTGGTATATGGAAGCGTTATCGACTTCATTGACATTCAACACATCCCGTACTGGAACTACATTTTTAACACGGCTGATTTAATGGTACACGTCGGCATCTGGCCCATGCTTATACTCAGCTTTCTGTCAAGCACTTCGACAACCGATCCTGAGAATGGCTCTGAATAAACGCATTACTTCGAGTTCCCCCCATAGGCCAATGCAAAAGCAGCAAATTGCAGATATATGTTTTATCCAGCCGTAAAGGAGAAGCAAGTTTGAATAAATTTAACGGGGTTCTCGCGCCAGTTATAACGCCCTTCACAGAGGATCTCTTACCAGATGAAGACAGGTTGATCGCTCATTGCCAATGGCTAATTAGCCAGGGAGTCAGTCTTGCCGTATTCGGCACTAACAGCGAAGCGAATTCGTTGTCTACCGAGGAAAAACTTGAGTTGCTTGATGGGCTGGTAAATCATGGAATTGATCCAGCGCTGATGATGCCGGGTACAGGTGGTTGTGCCCTCAGTGACACGGTACGGCTGACCGCTCACGCTGTTGCACTTGGCTGTGGAGGCACGCTCATGCTGCCACCTTTCTACTATAAAGACGTGCCCGACGATGGGTTGTTCGCATTTTACTCGGAAGTGATCCAGCGGGTAGCGGAAGAGAGTTTGCGTATCTATCTTTATAACATTCCACCAGTCTCCCAGATTCCAATTTCGTTGGGGCTCATCGAGAGACTGGTTGCTACATATCCGGACACTATCGTCGGTATTAAAGACAGCTCCGGCGAATGGAGTAATACCGTAGCGCTCAACGAACTGGCCATAGATGACTTTCGTGTTTTTTGCGGTTCCGAGAGCTTTCTTTTGCAGAACATGCAATTTGGCGGCGCTGGCTGTATTTCCGCCACTGCTAATGTCAATCCTTCTCCTATCAAAGATCTGTATGACAACTGGCAGTCTGAAGACGCCGACCAGAGGCAGGCAAAGCTCAATGAAATCAGGCAAATCTTCCAGAGTCTTCCTATGATTCCTGCCTTAAAAACGGCCACCTCCATTTATAGCAGAGATTCGAAATGGCTAAGAGTTCGCCCTCCCCTGTTACCTCTCACGACCGATCAACAGGGCAGCCTCCAGGATCAACTGGAAAGTATTGGTTTCGAGATGCCAGGATTATAAAAATAAGCCCATTTTATTACGAACGCAGAAGCTCGAAACTACCCTTATTTTGACAATAAGTGTTACTGATTCAACATAGACATCGATGGGAGCATCGGGTAGGCTCTGGAATGTAGGAAAAACAAGCCTATATCAATTGTTGGATTTATAACCATTTGATTTTAAAATATTTTTAATGACTCTAATTCCTTTAGGATCACAGGCAACCAGTACATTCAAATATGCAAAAGATTAATCAAGATTTTTTGATAATCAAGTCAATCGTGAGGCAAAAAATGAGAAGAAAAATAGACATTCTGAAACGCTTCAAAATCATAGCGTTGACGGTGTTAACATTGGGAGCATCCGGTGGGTTGCTAGCCCAGAACTCCGTTGAATGGTTAACGCTTGGGAATGATTTCGCCCATACTCGCTATTCCAATGCTGACGAAATTACGTTTAATAATTTCGAGGAGCTAGAAGTTGCCTGGGAGTGGGATGGAGTGAGCTTAGGTGCCGTTAGCGGCCGCTCGACTCCCAGTTATATCAACGGAATTCTCTATACAGTCGCCGGATCTCGTAGACACGTGGTCGCTATTGACCCCAAAACCGGAGAAACCCTCTGGTCTTACCGATTACCGAACACGGGACGTTGGGAATATTCAATGCGTGCGGATTACGGTAAGGGCATCGGTTATTCAGAAGTAAATGGTCGTGGTGTGGTATACATGGTTACACCGGGATTCTTCCTGACCGCTCTTGATGCCGAAACTGGTGCGCCACTGGAAGGATTCGGACAACCAGTCCCCATTGATGGTTTCCCTAAAACAGGTGTTGTGGATCTGTTGGCCGACCTCGGCCATCCCTATGACCCTTATCAGGGAATTCCGTTGGAGACCGGTTATATCACTGCATCTTCTCCTCCAATTGTAGTAAATGATACGGTGATCATAGGCAACTCCGCTGAGCAAGGGTATAACCAATCGCGCATTGAAAACGTTCCAGGTGACATTCTAGCCTACGATAAGCGAACTGGTGAATTTAAATGGAAGTTCAATGTAATCCCGCGTCCCGGCGAATATGGCCATGAAACCTGGGAAAACGATGCCTGGGAATGGACTGGTGATGTTTCGTCTTGGGCGCCCATCTCCGCCGATATCGAGGCTAACCTGGTTTATATCCCCACCAATGGCGCTACAATCGATTACTACGGTGGTTTTCGCCCGGGTAACAACCTTTTTAGTACCAGCTTGATTGCGCTCAATGCGAGCACTGGTGAGAGAGCCTGGCATTTCCAAATGGTACATCATGACATATGGAACTATGATACGCCCACTGCACCGGTATTGCTGGATGTAACCGTACCCGGGCAAGGAGAAATTCCTGCGGTAGCCCAAGTGACGAAGCAAAGTTTCGTCTATGCTTTCAATAGGCTGACCGGTGAACCAATCTGGCCAATCGTGGAGCGACCGGTTCCTGCCTCAACCGTCCCTGGAGAAAGCCTGTCGTTGACACAGCCTGTCCCAACTAGGCCCGCTCCCTTCGACATGCAAGGTGTATCCATTAACAACTTGATTGACTGGACACCGGAACTCCGTCAGCAGGCAATCACCGCTTTTGCCGATTACCAAATGGGGCCACTGTTTAATCCACCGATTCAACGTGGCCATGATTCGGGTAAGCGTGCAGCTATGTTTTGTCCGGGCGGAGGCGGTGGAGCAAACATCACAGCACCTGCAGTAGCAGATCCAATCGCGGGCATCCTGTACGTGTCATCCCATACTGCTTGTAGCCCGATTCAGTTGGTCCCCGGCGAGGAAGCCGACTTGCAGTACGATGCACCCACCGGGACCACATTTTCGCGTTATGCCGATGGCCCGGGTGGCGGAGCACCTCGCCATCCGGCGGGTATCCCTCTTTACAAACCCCCCTACAGCCGCATTACAGCAATCGACATGAACACCGGTGAACACGCCTGGGTAATTCCAACTGGCGAAACACCGGCCAGAGTTCAGCAAGTGATTGATGAACTTGATCTCGATGTGCCGAACACCGGAACCGGCGCCCTAGTGCCTATGGTAGTTACACCAAATATGCTGGTGTACTCCGATACTAGTACCGATGGTACACCAATGCTCTATGCCGTAAATAAGGCTACTGGTGAAACCGAAGCACAGATTGAAGTGCCTGCACGCAGTCGCTACGGGATGAGTACGTGGGCACATGATGGCCATCAGTATTTCATGCTGCAGACAGGATCAAAGCTAACAGCCTTGGCATTGCCTGGTGCAGCACCTGAATCTATCGGCGCGCATTAATAACCCGCGATGCAAACAAAAACCCCAGTCACCGTAGAGTGGCTGGGGTTTTTGTTTGCGTCAGTTTTCCAGTGGTCATGCCTACACCAGAAAGCACAAGCATACATCCGAACAGCATAACTAAAGTTATATTTTCTGCAAGAAACAGGTTTCCCCACAGCATGCTGAAAAGCGGGATTAAATACGTAGTCATGATAGCTCGTTGGGACCCTATTCTGGCAATTAAACGGTAGAACAGGATAAAACCAAATCCTGTACATAGTACCCCTAGCGCTAATACGCTGAACCATACTGATGGTTGCGGCATTTGTTCGGGCTGGTGCCATAGGGCTAAAGGCGCTAACAAAATGCTAGAATAAAATAGGCTACCGGTGGTAATAGCCATGCCGGACACTCCCCGCATGTTGTGAGCAACGAGATTCAAGGCTGCACCATATAGCACACACGCAAGGAGTGTAGCAGGAACAGCGAGTCTGGCCTCTACACCATAGTCCACCCTCGAAAGATCAAAGACCAGGACAGCCACCCCAAGGAAACCTGTCAACATGCCTCCAATAGCCAGCAAGGGAAGACGCTGTTTGTAGAATACAAACGCAATGATCGCAGTAAAAAATGGTACGGTGGCATTTAATATTGAAAGTAATCCAGCACTAGTATTCAACGCAGCGTAGGCGAACAAACAAAAGGGTACTGCCATATTGGTCAGGCTTACTACGAAGATCATCTTCCAGTGTCGGAGTGCTTCGCGATGCTTGCCGAGTAACAGGCACAGTGGAAATAGAACTAGAAAACCACTCAATACGCGCATCTCGATGAGAAATATCGGGCCTAGCACTGGCGAGGCAATGCGTAGAAACAGGAATGAAGAGCCCCAGATTGCGGAGAGCAACAAAAGGTCAAAATAATCGCGGGCAGATAGACGATTCATGGAAAACGGTTCTAAGCAACATATCCCTACGCGTGCCGCATAATAGCCTGCATAGTGATAAAAAAGGCTAGGCTGAGCAACCGGCTTGCGCGAATTAAAACCCGACCCGTCTTCCTTGTCCGAGGGGTAAAGTTTAGTTCCAAGGGTTTAAGTGTGGAGAAGGCTCTTAGGGGATTATTCTTCTTCTGCCACTTCTATATCATCATCAAAGTCATCGCTACTGCTGGCTGGCCTATCTACTAGCTCCACGTAGGCCATCAGTGCCTTGTCACCGGCGCGCTGGCCACATTTGAGAATGCGGATATAACCTCCCGGGCGATCCGTGTAGCGTGGACCTAGTTCAGCGAACAATTTCCCAACGGTTGCTTTGTTTCGAGTCCGATTAAAAGCGATACGCCGATTGGCAATACTATCGTTCTTAGCCAGAGTAATAAGCGGTTCTGCAACAGACCGCAGTTCCTTGGCTTTAACCAATGTAGTCTTAATGATTTCGTGTTCAACCAGTGACGAAGTCATATTTCGAAACATAGCTGTCCGGTGCGAACTATTTCGGTTTAGTTGACGACCAGAGTGTCGGTGACGCATAGCAAAATACCCTACTAGTTCAATTCATTCGCTTACGCAGCCTGATCGTCAGATTTCAGGCTGGATGGCGGCCAGTTTTCCAAGCGTAACCCGAGAGATAAGCCGCGCGTAGCAAGTACATCTTTAATTTCAGTTAGTGACTTCTTACCCAGGTTAGGAGTTTTTAGTAATTCGACTTCGGTTCGCTGAATCAAATCACCAATATAGTAAATATCTTCCGCTTTCAAGCAGTTCGCTGAACGAACCGTAAGCTCGAGGTCGTCAACCGGACGCAACAGAATCGGATCGATTTCGTCCTCTCGCTCTTCTGGCTCTGCAATGATCTCGCTTTGCAAATCAACGAATACGTTCAACTGGTGCTGCAGAATAGTAGCCGCACAGCGAATAGCCTCCTCCGGGTCGATCGTGCCATTCGTCTCCAAGTCGATGATTAATTTGTCTAGGTCAGTTCTTTGTTCTACGCGGGCGTTTTCAACCGAATAGGACATTCGAACGACAGGACTATAGGAAGCATCCAGTAATAGCTTCCCTACCGTACGGGTTTCGTCATCTTCGGCAACACGGTTGTCTGCCGCCGAATATCCCCGACCCTTACGCACGGTCAAATGCATATTCAACTCACCATTATCGTTCAGGTTCGCGATCACGTGATCCGAATTGATTATCTCAACGTCGTGGTCTTCGGTGATATCGCCAGCGGTGACTATACCAGAACCTTTCTTAGACAAACTCAATACTACTTCGTCTTTGCCATTAAGTACTACTGCGATCATTTTGAGGTTTAGAAGAATTTCAATGACGTCTTCACGCACTCCTTCTATAGTGCTGTATTCGTGAACAACACCATTAATTTGGACCTCCTCGACAGCGCATCCAGGCATGGATGAAAGCAAGATTCGACGCAGCGCATTACCCAAAGTGTGCCCAAAGCCCCTTTCCAGCGGCTCTAGGACCACCCTAGAATGACACTCGTCAAGTTCATCAACATGGATCACTTGTGGCGTGAGAAAGTCTGATAAAGAAATTTGCATGTAATACACCCTCTATATGATTGTCTCTACTTGGAATAGAGTTCGACGATCAGATTTTCATTGATTTCAGGCGACAGGTCAGCCCGATCTGGTCTACGAGCAAATTGGCCTTCCATTTTGCCAGTATCTACCGAGATCCAATCAATCTCACTGCGCTGAGCAGCTAAATCCATCGCAGATTTAATTCGTAACTGTTCTTTCGCTTTTTGTCGCACTGCAACGACGTCGCCTTCCGAAACCTGATGGGAAGGAATATTGACTACGTCACCATTAACACTAATAGCTTTGTGTGATACTAGTTGTCGCGCTTCGGCGCGGGTAGATCCAAACCCCATTCGATAAACTACGTTGTCTAGACGGCACTCGAGCAATTGCAGTAAATTTTCACCAGTAACTCCTTTCTGACGAGCGGCTTCTTTGTAATAACCGCGGAACTGTCTTTCCAGCACTCCGTAGGTACGTCGTACTTTCTGCTTTTCGCGAAGTTGCACCCCATAATCAGATAGCCGGCTACGTCGTTGACCGTGTTGTCCAGGAATCACGTCAGCCTTGCATTTGCTGTCAATAGGGCGTACGCCACTTTTCAAGAACAAATCAGTTCCTTCTCGACGAGATAGTTTACATTTTGGGCCTAAATAACGGGCCATACTTATATCTCCTTTTTACACACGCCGTTTCTTGGGCGGTCGACAACCATTGTGTGGAATGGGAGTTACGTCAGTGATATTGCTGACTTTCAAACCACAACCGTTTAGTGCGCGTACAGCTGACTCGCGACCTGGACCAGGGCCATTTATTTTTACTTCTAGGTTCTTCAGACCGTAGAGATCTATCGCTGCTTTGCCTGCCTTTTCAGCAGCTACCTGAGCTGCAAAGGGAGTGCTCTTCCGAGAGCCACGGAAACCAGAACCTCCGGCAGTAGCCCACGCCAACGCATTTCCCTGTCGATCGGTAATAGTAATAATCGTGTTATTAAAAGTTGCGTGAATAAAGGCAATTCCGTCGAGGACATTTGTTCGCACTTTCTTCTTAGTAGATTTAGCTATAGCCATGATTCATTATTTCCTGATCGGCTTGCGTGGTCCCTTGCGGGTACGGGCATTAGTCTTAGTGCGTTGACCCCTCACCGGCAGTGAGCGTCGGTGACGGATGCCACGGTTACAACCAAGATCCATCAACCGCTTAATATTCATCGATACTTCGCGGCGCAAATCACCCTCGGTGGGGACTTTAGTCACTTCCGCCCGAATCTCATCGAGCTGTTCAGGACTTAGCTCACTCGTTTTAGCAGATGGTTCGACGCCAGTTGCCTCACATATTTTCTTGGCCCTAGTTGGACCAATGCCATAGACATGGCGAAGCGAAATCACAATATGTTTATTGTCTGGTATGTTTACCCCAGCAATACGTGCCATAGATTTACTCCATTCTTATCTTTTTGAGTCTAGCCCTGACGCTGCTTGTGTCGAGGTTCGGCGCTGCAAATAACTCGAACTGAACCGTTGCGTCGAATGACCTTACAATTTCGACAAATTTTCTTAACCGATGCTCTAACTTTCATCGTATAAATCCTCTAGCTGACAACTAGATACCGCTCCTTCCATAGTTTCCTAGTTTTGATTTCTTCATCAACGAATCGTATTGATGAGACATCAGGTGAGATTGCACTTGAGACCAGAAATCCATGGTTACTACCACAGAAATAAGTAATGCCGTACCACCAAGATTAAAAGGCACGTTGGCCAACAACTGCATAAAATTCGGAAGCAGGCAGACAAGGGTAATGTAAATGGCGCCAAACATCGTAAGTCGCGTAATGACACCATCGATATATCTTGCTGTTTGCTCTCCTGGACGAATTCCAGGAATAAAGGCGCCAGATCGCTTTAAATTTTCCGCTACATCACGAGGATTGAATACCAGCGCAGTATAGAAGAAGCAGAAGAAGATGATCATCGCGCTGAAAATAATTATGTACAGTGGCTGTCCCGGGCCAATTAATAAGGCAATGTCTTGGAGCCATTCAGACCCTTCAGACTGACCGAACCACTGACCCAACGAAGCCGGAAAAAGTAGAATTGAGCTGGCAAAGATCGCCGGAATCACCCCGGCCATGTTAATCTTTAATGGTAAATGACTGGCTTGGGCCTGATAGAGTTTCCTGCCTTGCTGGCGCTTAGCATAGTTGACGGTGATACGCCGTTGGCCTCGTTCCACGTAGACGATACATGCCACCACGCCTATGGCTATGACCCCGACCACAAGCAGTAATACTCCGTTGATCTGACCTTCGTAAGCCTGTGTTAATGAGCGCCCGACTGCAGCTGGAAATCCGGAGACAATGCCTGCAAAAATCAGCATCGATATTCCGTTACCAACCCCTTTTTCTGTAATTTGCTCCCCGAGCCACATTAAAAATATGGCCCCCGTTACTAGAGAGATTATAGCTGTCAGATTAAACGCTAACCCCGGATTGTATGCCATCGGTGATAAAAGGCCGACAGTCATCCCGGTGCCCTGGACAGTCGCCAACACCAATGCACCATAACGCGTGTACTGAGTAATCTTGCGTCGACCGGACTCTCCTTCCTTCTTCAACTGGTCCAGCTGCGGACTAACCGCCGTTAATAACTGCATAATGATCGAGGCTGAAATATATGGCATGATCCCGAGTGCGACGATACTCATCCGTTCCAACGCACCACCTGAAAACATGTTAAACATTCCTGCAAAAGTCCCTTCGTTCTGATCGAAAAATGCATTCAACTGCAGCGGATCAATTCCAGGAACAGGGATATGTGTACCAATTCGATAGACAAAAAGGGCAAATAGCAAAAACAACAGACGCGCCTTCAGTTCACCGAGGCCAGCGCCAATGTTTTCAGGATTTAAGTTGGGTCTATTTGCCATAGTTCCTAGCTAAGCGCTTATGCTTCATCTGGGGCAGCTTGTGGCTTGGATTCTTCCAAGGATTCTGCTTCGGATGAAGCTTTATCCACATCCACCTCTACTTTTTCGGCCTTTTTCTTGGCCGGTCTGGCCGCTTTTTGAGCAATCGGAGTCTCGACAACTTTGCCACCGGCATTCTCAATCGCTTCTTTAGCGCCCTTGCTGACTCTAATCCCGATCACCGTCAATTTCCGCGTAACATTACCTGAGAGCATGACTTTCACTCGCTTGATCCTAGCCGTTATCAATCCGGCCTTTCGAAGGGATTCAAGACTGACAGTATCACCATCTACTTTGTTCAATTCTGCAGTACGGATTTGCGCGGTACTTCGTCCGACGCGGGAACTGAATCCGTACTTGGGTAAACGCATCTGGAGCGGCATCTGGCCACCTTCAAAGCCTGGCTTAACCGTTCCTCCGCTGCGCGATTTCTGACCCTTGTGACCAGTACCACAGGTTTTACCCAAACCACTGCCCATACCTCGCCCAACACGTTTGCTCGTCTTGGTGCTACCTGGAGCTGGGCTTAAATTGTTCAATTGCATCTGGATTTCCTTAGTCTACTGCTAGCATGTAACTAATCTTGCCAATCATACCTCTAATTGCCGGAGTGTCTTCAACCTCCACAGACTGGTGCACTCGACGCAGACCCAGCCCTCGTAAGCACAACTTGTGCCTAGGCAGGGTGCCGATTGGGCTTTTTAGCAGTGTTACTTTGACTGTTTGTTTTTCTTTAGTCATTGTCCTAAACCTTTTTTGATGGGCCACTAACCTAAGATTTCCTCTACAGTCTTACCGCGTTTTACAGCTACATCTTCCGGTGAACGCATATCGCGCAGTCCCTTGAATGTGGCCCGTACAACATTCACCGGATTAGTAGACCCATAGCACTTTGCCAGAACGTTTCGCACTCCAGCCAATTCCAAGATTGCGCGCATCGCACCACCGGCGATTACGCCAGTGCCTTCAGAGGCCGGCTGCATGTAAACCTTTGAAGCTCCATGACGTGACTTGACCGGGTATTGCAGCGTATGTCCATCTAGATTCACAGTAATCATATTTCGACGCGCGGATTCCATCGCTTTTTGAATTGCAAGTGGAACCTCCCGCGCCTTACCGCGACCAAAGCCTACACGTCCGTTACCATCGCCAACAGCAGACAGAGCTGTGAAACCAAAAATACGACCACCTTTTACCACCTTGGCGACACGATTAACTTGAATCAGTTTTTCCTGCAGGCCTTCTTCGTTTTTACCCGGTTCGTCTTTAAATGCCATATTTCAACCTTTAAAATTCCAGTCCGCTCTTTCGCGCAGCCTCTGCCAGTGCCTTGACACGTCCATGATACGCATAACCTGAACGATCAAATGCAACTTTCTCGATTCCGGCTTTCTTTGCTCGCTCAGCAATCAGTTTGCCAATCTTACCGGCGGCACCGATATTCCCGGTAGCACCGGATTTATTGCTCTTTTCTAATGTCGAAGCACTTACCAGAACTTCGTTACCGGTAGCAGAAATAATCTGAGCATAGATATGCTTCGGCGAACGGAACACGCAAAGACGATTCATCCGAAGTTCGTTTATCTTTGCTCTTCCGCGCTTCGCTCTGCGCAAGCGTGCAGTTTTCTTAGCACTCATACCTTAAGCCTTATTTCTTCTTCGCTTCTTTTCTGTACACATGTTCATCAACGTAGCGAATTCCCTTGCCTTTATACGGCTCGGGTGGACGAAACTCACGGATCTCCGCCGCCACTTGGCCAACTAGCTGTTTGTCAGTACCGGAGATCACAATTTCAGTCTGCGAAGGAGTTTCAGCTGTAATTCCTTCAGGCAATTCATAATCTATACGATGGGAAAAACCGACAGTTAGATTAATTTTTTTTCCTTGGGCCTTCGCACGATAACCAACGCCCTGTAGTTCCAGTTTTTTTTGGAAACCTTCAGTCACTCCCACAACCATATTATTAATGAGCGAACGGAAGGTGCCCGCTATAGCGCTTGCTTCACGAGAATCATCCTTTGCCAAAACCTTAAGCTCCTCGCCATCCTGCGCAACTGCCACTAGGTAATGCAAGGGTAAATTTAGGTTCCCCTTGTTTCCTTTAACCGAGATCTGTGAATCGGTTAATGTTGTTTCGACCCCTTTTGGTACGGTTACTGGGGCATTTGCTATTCTGGACATTGCTTTATCACTCTTTTCTAATTTTTTGGTACACCTTTAGAAAACGGTGCAAAGTACCTCACCACCAATACCGGCAGCCTCTGCCTGTTTGTCAGTCATCAAACCCTTGTTAGTGGAAAGGATAGTGATACCCAATCCGGCTCGATTTTTCGGTAAACTGTCTGCTCCCTTGTAGTCTCGCAAACCCGGTCGGCTGCCTCTCTTGATCTCTTCGATGACAGGCTTACCTTGAAGGTATTTAAGGTTAACGCTGAGAACCGGCTTGCCGTCATCTTCATTGGTGGTGTAACTGGTTATATAGCCCTCATCCTCCAGCACCTTGCTGATAGCCACCTTGATCTTGGAAGACGGGCAACTTACCGTGGGCAATTTTGCCATCTGTGCGTTGCGAATACGGGTCAAAAAATCTGCAATAGGATCTGACATGCTCATATATTTTCTCCCAACTACCAACTGGCTTTGGTCAAGCCAGGCACATCTCCGCGCATTGCAACTTCACGCAGTTTGTTACGACAAAGACCAAATTTCCGATAAACACCATGAGCTCGACCCGTGATCCTGCAACGACGTTGCTGGCGAACCGGACTAGAATCACGTGGAAGTTTCTGTAACTTCAATCGAGATTCCCATTTTTCGTCATCAGTCGCATTTGCGTCTTTCAAAATGGCTTTCAGCGCTGCACGCCTATCCGCGTACTTTTGAACAGTACGTTCACGCTTTTTCTCTCTGGCAATTACTGAAGATTTGGCCATATCAAGATTCCTCTTTATTCTTTTCAGCAGGCGCTTCTTGTTTCAGCGAATCTATTGATTCCACCTCTGCAGCTTCAGCGGGGATTGCTTCGGTAGCCTTCTCCGCGACTGGTGCTTCTTCTTCCTCTGATTCTGTTGAATCAACCTCTGGAGCTTCTACTGAGTCTTCTTCAGAAGCTTCCTTCTCAGTTGCCACTTCTTGTACCGGTGCTTCCTGTTTTGACCTTGTTTGATCAATTACTGTAGACATTTCCCGGAAAGGAAAACGCATCGCTGTTAACAGTGCGCGGCCCTCCTTATCATTTCGTGCCGTTGTGGTAATAGTTATATCCAACCCACGCAGCTTGTCGATCTTGTCGTAATCAATCTCGGGAAAGATGATTTGCTCAGTGACTCCCATGGCAAAATTACCCCGCCCATCAAAAGACTTAG
Organism: Pseudomonadales bacterium; assembly: GCA_022447905.1. Lineage (GTDB taxonomy): Bacteria > Pseudomonadota > Gammaproteobacteria > Pseudomonadales > Pseudohongiellaceae > UBA9145. The sequence continues at coordinate 12,540 of JAKUTG010000043.1, forward strand.
GGCTCAATCCCCGGAAGTCCCTTATTCGTGGAATGGCAATCCCAACCAGCCTTTCTAAGAACTCATACATTCGTTCACCGCGCAGTGTAACCTTGCATCCGATGGGCCAGCCTTCTCGAATCTTGAATGCAGCAATACTTTTGCGTGCTTTGGTAATAACAACTTTCTGGCCACTGATCAATTCCAGGTCATTCGTTGCATTCTCCAGGATTTTCTTGTCCGCAACGGCTTCGCCGAGACCCATATTAAGAACCACCTTGGAGACTTTTGGAACACGCATTCTATTTTTAAACCCGAATTCCTGGGACAATGCAGGTATTACTTCATTTTGATAAAATTGTTTAAGCTGAACCATGATTGGCAACCACCAGTACTTAATCTATGTCCTGACCATTTGATTTAAAGACGCGCTTCTTTGCCCCATCGCCCAGCAATTCAACGCCAACCCGATCTGC
>JAKUTG010000044.1:0-12713 GCA_022447905.1 Pseudomonadales bacterium
AGCAGTGGATACTGCCCCCTGGCCGCCACAATTGAAGAAGACAATAGGCCAATTTTCAAATCAGTTCTCGCTCGTATTGGCCACTGATGGATTTCAAAATCGGCAGGAGAACAATCTTTGGCGCAATCTCTTCTACTTCGAAGCAGAGAACACGTACGGCTCATTCGATGCAGCAAGCTCAAAACAGGATTTGCTCAATTTGTTGACCGAGCTCGGGCAATTAGTAGAATCCACATTAGTTGTGGACAGGAAAACCGGGTATAGCTTTGACCACGATCTCAGGAAGGTTTAAATCGTGACAGTACCAGCTGAACATTCACGGCATCATCTTCTGCCAACGAGTTTACGGGCAGTCATTATTGCCTCCAGCTTCTGGGTATTGAGCCTATCCCTAACGATAGTTAACGGCTCCGCGGGCAGTGTCATCGGCTGCTTGATAGGTTGTTATCTTATAGATTGGTATCTGCAACAAGCTCCACTAATGAGAATCAGAACTAGTTCCATTCTCACAGCCGCCTTCTTAACTTTCCTGATTGGAAACTTACTGGCCCGTCTTTTTGTCGAGCTCGAGCCAATTTCCAGATTATTTACACCAATCGGCGCATTTAATATCGGTGAATTTACCAAGTGGTTCGTTATTGGTGCTACTACCACTATAAGCCTGAGGACACTGGCTCTCCGAACCAGCTTTGGTGCCATTTTAGAAATCATGTTCGTCGCAACCGCTTTCGTGCTGACCTTGTCTGCACATCGCAACGGCATGATTCAAAGACCATTTTTTATAGGAGATTTTGCACTCGTCCGGGGACTCGATCCATCTACGATCCTGCTGGCGTTTGGGTGTGGGGCGGTTTTGTCGCTATCAGCACTGTTAATGATTGAAAACAATCAAAAACGCCTTCCCTATCATTTTCTCATATTGGGGCTATTGTGCTTCTCGCTAGTCGTCTACGTTCGATTATTTGGTCTACCCACACCCCAACTCACCGATAATCTGGGGTTAACTGGCCAGGAGCAAGCCGGAAACTCTGCTCAACAACGGAATCCGTTTTATGATGGGGATAACAATACCAATGATCGGGAGGCCCCGGTAGCGGTAGTAGTATTCCGAGATGACTATGAACCTCTCAATGGTTCTTATTATTTCCGCGAATCTGCTTACTCACAGTTCAATGGAGTTATGCTCGATTTTGCACGTCGGGACGACATGGATCAGGATCTAATAGGACGCTTTACCAATAGCTTTGCTGAAGCCCAACAGCCACCGATGAGTGGAGAAAAACAAAATTCTGTCCGCACAACAGTCGGCATGTTAGTTCCGCATCGATCTCCTTTTGGCCTGGTAAGCCCATTTGCATATGAGCATATTCCAAATCCCAATAATTTGAGATTCAAGCGAACTTACAATAGCTATTCGCTTGCACCCGAATATGATTTCGAATATCTAATTGGTAGAGAAACCGGCCGAGAAGGCGGGTCATCTGAAGTTTGGCAAGAGTACCTTAAACTACCTGACGATAATCGTTATCGCGACCTCGCAGATAATTTGATAGCCAACCTACGCGAAGAGTATTCCGGTGACCCCTTCGCCAAGTCCTGGGCTATAAAAACTTATCTGGATGAAAACGGTATATATAGCCTGAAAAATCAACATGCTTATGAGGCTGATCCTGCTGCTTCTTTCCTGTTCGGTGACCTAACTGGGTATTGCATGCATTTTGCCTTTGCGGCGACATACATGTATCGAAGCCTGGGGATACCTGCTCGCGTTGGCATCGGGTATTCTGTGCCAGCCAGGAACAGAGCGGGTGGCTCCTCGCTCTTGATACAGGCGGTGCACGGTCATGCCTGGCCGGAAATCTACTTCCGCGATATCGGGTGGGTAATAGTGGATCCTGCTCCGCAACAAACCCTTGTGGATATGGCCACGGATCCTCAGAATGATTTACAGCAGTTACTAGGTGATATGCTGAGAAACGATGCCTCGTTCGAAGATTTTCTGGAGTCCCAGCGATCTCCATTTATCGAGCTGCAAACTCTTTTGACGACTTTATACTCTATCGCAGCACTGGCACTGTTTACCGGGTACTTCGTTAAATTCTATAGACTGTGGATTCCTGCAAATACCGGCGCTGGCAACCAGTACCGCGTGACTTATAGGGCCGTCCTTGATCGGCTTTCCGCAATTGGATTACACCGGGATTATGCTGAAAGCCGGGAAGAATTTGCCGCGCGTGTTAGTCAAACTGCTCCCACTCTTGCAAGGATGACTGACTCTCACCTGGCCTGCGCATTATGTAAAGGACACAGAAAAAAAAATGATATTCAGCAATGGAACTCATTATCAGCGAGTGTCAAGAAGTAAATTCAAAACAACACGAGGAGATGGAGAAGAGCAATAGCTTTTCTGAATCCCTTTTCCTGGACGATGACCAGATAAGTTGCAAGCCAATCTTATTACTTACTTGGAGTAGTTTATGACCTCAGACAGTACTGTCGAATTTACTGAACTGTCACTGTCGGATAGTGACGAGGACAGCCTCTCCGGTTATGCAGGCCTCGCAAAATCGGTATTCGTACTACAAACCTTGATCAATAGGGTAAAAAAGCAGGTATTAGGACGTGAAAATGTCATTGAATTGGCTGTCATCGCACTAATCGCGGATGGACACATTTTACTGGAGGATTATCCTGGTTCGGGAAAGACCACTCTAGCGAAAGCATTAGGGGAAGCTATTATAGCTGGCAGTAATACTGATGAGTCCATTGCACCGTTTCGGCGTGTCCAGTTCACACCTGATTTACTGCCATCGGATATCACGGGCGTTTCGGTTTTCGACAGTAATAGCAATGCATTCTATTTCCGGCATGGACCTCTTTTCGCTCACGTCGTGCTGGCAGATGAAATAAACCGGACTTCGCCAAAAGTTCAATCTGCCATGCTGGAAGCCATGGGCGAAAAACAGGTTACCGTGGACAATGTTACCTACCCCCTGGACGATTTGTTTTTTGTAATTGCCACGCAAAATCCTCTGGATTTGGTCGGCACCTATCCCCTTCCAAAACCACAACTAGATCGATTTTTATTCAAGATCACCATGGAACATATTGATAGAGAATCAGAATTAGATGTGCTCGATACCTACAAGGAACGCAAAGATCTCGGCAAACGACTGAAAACCGTCACTCGCGACGAAGTGCTGCAAGCACGTATGGAAATCGATAAAGAAGTAAACATCAGCCCTGCCATTAAAACTGCTCTGGTCGATATTTCTCGAAATCTCCGAAATGATGATCGCCTTTTGCAAGGCAACTCTACGAGATCAATGGTGCTGCTCCTTCCCGCTTTACAAGTTTCCGCGGCACTGAGAAATCGGAATTACGTTAGTGCAGAAGATATGGAACTATTACTACCACGCGTACTGGGGCACCGCATCGAATTGGCACCGGGGGTCTCCGATGTAGAGAAAATATTATCAGACAATATGCGTGATCCCATGGAACAACTAGCCAAGAGCACTCTAACAGGATGATCACTACTTTTCTTTTGGATAGGCGATCTTCATCCAGAATCTGCTTATTTTTGGTTATCGCCATAAGCTTCTTCTTTAAGCTACTGTCCGCGAAAGCACAAGACGACCTGTCCATTGATTTAAACAACATAGAAATTCCAGAGGCACGCCTACCCTTGTGTTTTGGGCTTTCTAACATTTCAGAACTCCCAGCACTAGAAATTTGCGATGCACTTAATCTGGACCTGAATGTGAAGGCACGCGAATTATCTGAACAATGGGTTCGCACCAAACCCGATTCTCCTGCCGCTCAATTTGCTCTAGCTGAAGTGCTGTTGACAGTAGAAGGCAATATGCCCCGAGCATTGTTCCATCTAAACCGTGCCGAAGAATTGACCGGATATCAAACTCTCGAAAAGGCAGTTAATTCCGGACTTATGCCATGGCATTACTTGACTTTAAGTCAGCTTTCTTTAGTTCATCAACTTATGGGTGAACAGATCAAGTCGTTGGAGTACTTGGATAAACTCAACGAAATATATGGGCTCGATATCGAGCCCCTAAGAGGTTGGCCACTCATCAAGTTAAAACAATACGATGCAGCCCGTCAGAGTGCTAACCGGGTGTTACAGACCAATGACAATGAAAGAGAAAGAGCCCGTGCCTGGAATACACTCTGCGCGGCTGAGCTGGCAAGTCTGCTGCCAATAAAGTCCACCTCGGCCTGCGATCGAACAATCGATGGAGACGAAAATAACAGCAGTCGGGTGAATAACTTCGATACTGTATATCTTACTAATGCTTCCGAAGTCGCCTTGAGTCTGCTTGAAATAGAACAGGCGGAAGATTATCTGAGGCGGGCTACCCAGTACCTCAATCCTAACAGTGTGGCTGATCCTTGGATATATATGCTTTATTTAAGTATGAACCAGGGACGATTCGATGAGGCACGAAATGCGTTAGACAGCATGCTTTTGTGGCGCGAGCAGCAGGAACCCATCGTCAGTATAATGAATCGTGCAGAGCATTTCCTGGTTAGCGCAAGTTTCCTACTGCTAGCCGGTTATGCTGAAGATGCTGTGAAACTGACGAAGACTGCATTGAATCAACCAGATAGAAACGGCTCTTATAGTGCCGACGATGAGCAAAAAGACGCGTACGCCGCCTTACTTAATATGGCTGCAAACAGAGCTGAGTACCAGATCCAACTCGAAAATATGGCCACTATGGACTTTATTGGTGCGATGCAGGCTCGGTTAAACACTATTACACTACAATTAAATGCCTGGCGAGCGGCCCGACGAGCCGGGTCACTTTTTGCTAAATTTGAAGTCATTCAGAACCGGCTTCGCCCATATGCTCCACTTGAAGTGCATATACCAGAGTGGCTAGAACCCGAGCTTGTGCAGCTAATAGGAACCGGTGTAATGTCGGTGGTTCTGGAACAAGCGCGTGAAAATGGAGCTTTTCAACTTAACAACGGTTATTACTACTCTTACAGGGCCGAAATAGCTGCATTGGACAAGGATTACACTTCTGTATTGGAAGCAGCAGGTAATGCGTTGACCTTACTTCCTGAACAGGAAACGTTGTTGAGAGCCAGAATCTCAGCGCGCATGGCAGACGCGTTCTGGAGAATCGGTCAGCATGAGGAATCGCTAAATTCCTATACTATTGCTCTTCGACAGGATCCCAGTATCAGCAGGCGTCTAGAGGCTAGCATCCCTGTCAGACTGGATGCAAATGGTTCGGAATTTTCTAAGCAAGTTGCAAAATATTTACTTCGATCACCACGCTTTCACGAACACGAAAATGGATTTAACCTTTCTGTGCGAGAAAACCCTGATCTTTCGATTTGTTTAAACGCCAGAACTGGTAACGTCATATCATGTTACACCATGTCAACCGCTGCCAATCAGAGCAGCGATTGGAATGCTCAAGAGTTAACTAGAAATTTTCACACCCGAACATTCGGCCTTGGGTACGACATCAGTAAAGCCCAACGATCAATTTTATTGGGCTCCAGTGTCATCCTTAGCTCGCTGATTAATGATAATCAGAATCGGGAAGCTTTCCTGAATCGCTAACCAGAAACCCCGATAGTACAGAGCACTCGATTTTTCTATCACGCTAGTTTTAGGCAGTAATTTGTCAGACTTAAATTCGCTTTCCAGCCGACTCATAATATTGCTCGCCGCTGCGTCAGCATTGGGTCCAGCGGGTATGCAAATTCTGCTTCCAGCCCTTCCTGTTATCAAGGATACATTTCAAGTCAGCAACGACGTCGCTCAGCTGACCCTAAGCCTCTATATGTTTGCTATTGCAATTGGCACACTTATATATGGGCCATTGTCAGACAAATATGGTCGCCGAGTTATTATGCTACTGGGACTAGTAATCACAATAGCAGGCTCAATTTTCTGTTTTCTCGCTACCTCAATTGAACTGTTAATTCTGGGTCGCTTTATCCAAGCTTTTGGGGGAGCGGTAGGACTGGTACTTGCTCGCGCCATAGTGCGCGATGTTTATGAAGCAGAGGATGCGGCGCGTGTTATTGCGACCTTAGTAATGGTGATGGTCGTAATTCCAATGCTTTCCCCTGCTCTAGGTGGCGAATTGATGGATCAATTCGGATGGCAATCGGTTTTTATCGCGATAGCCTTTTTCGGCATATTTACCTTCCTGTTTTCGATTAGCTATCTCCCGGAAACTCTAAAGGAACCTGTACCCTTTGAAGGGGCTGGAGCAATGTTGGTTACCTTTATCAGCCTTTTCAAATCACCTGCTTTCTGTGGGTATGCGTTCTGTGTCACTTTTGTTTCAGTTGTATTTTTCAGCTTTATTTCAGCGGCACCAGAAATCATGGTATCAGTACTATGTCGACCTCCAACTGAGTACGGCTATTATTTCATCATGATTCCCCTGGGATTTATGTCAGGCAATTACGTGACGCGCTATTTTGGACGCAGTATGGAATTGAATCGTATGATTACCTGGGGAGCTAGTATATCCATTGTGGGAATCGCTCTTGCTTTTATCCTTCTCTCATTAGGAATCAAACACCCATTAGCGCTGTTTGTTCCCATAGCAATTGCGACTTTCGGAAACGGTATAACCCTACCTAACGCCATGGCGGCAGCTATAAATGAATTCCCAAACTTAGCAGGAAGTGCTTCTGGATTAACTGGATTTTTGCAGATGGCTTTTTCTGCAGTAGCGGCTCAGGTTGTGGCGCTAATTTTCAATGGTACGGTTTATCCTTTACTTATGATGATGTTTTCGGCTGCTGTTCTTTCACTAGTTAGTTTCAAACTTGGCGTGAGCGCGGAACGATACGCTGCCACAGTTTAACTAAACATTGTTACCATAGATGAAGCTGGGAGAGTTGGGCTTCAAATTCTTTCTTATCCTGCAAACATCGTAAGTCAAAAATCAGCTTTCCATCATGTATTCGACCAATCACGGGTTTTGAAAGCTTACGAAATGCTTGTGAAAGTTTAGTAAGTTCTGCATCCGTCTGTCCTTTCGCGGCTAGAGGAGTAATTTCTAGAGCCATACTCGGTATTAGGCTCAATGGCAACGCTCCACTGCCAATCTGGCTTTGACAGGGCCTTGCCTCAACACTAGCCCGGTCTAAGAGCGCTCGTTGTAACGAAGGGAGCAATTGAGTAGCCAAAATTTGTAAATCTTCTATTGGGCGAGTCAGGTCCTGTAATAAAGGTAAGCGCTTTGGCAACCTTGAAGGATCTAGGTATAAATTAATTACCTCAGCAAGACCAGCAAGAGTGATTTTATCAATCCTCAAGGCACGCTTTAGGGGATTACTTTTAATTTGTGAAATAAGTTTGGCTTTCCCCACTATAATACCCGCTTGAGGACCACCTAAGAGTTTGTCACCACTGAAGGTAACAATATCGGCTCCCATTCGAATAGATTCCTGCACTGTTATTTCGTGAGGCAAATTGAACCGAGTTAGATCAATCAGAGTGCCACTACCCAGATCAGAAACAAACGGAAGATTATGTTTTTTTGCCAATGCACTAAGTTCAGGTTCCGAGACCGAGTTCACAAAACCTCTAATTTCATAGTTGCTTGTGTGTACTTTCATAAATAGAGCCGTAAGATTATTGACAGCTGACCCGTAATCACGCAAATGAGTGCGATTTGTAGTTCCTATTTCCCTCAGTACGCAGTTAGCGCTCTTCATCACATCCGGTATTCGAAAAGACCCACCTATTTCAACCAACTCTCCTCTAGAGATAACAACTTCTTTTTTTTCAGCAAGAGTATTGAGTACAAGTAGTACAGCAGCCGCATTATTATTAACAACCGTCGCGGCCTCTGCGCCGGTAATTTTGCAGAGAGTTGCCTCAATGTGTGAGTCCCTGTCACCTCTGGTACCAACATCAAGGTTATATTCCAGATTAACTGCTTCACCGGCAACCAGTTGCATAGCGCTTATGGCCTCATGAGGAAGGCGAGCTCGACCTAAATTAGTATGTAATACGGTGCCAGTCAGGTTGAAGACAGGTAAAAGTGAACCAGTAAACGTGGATTCGACAATTTCCTTGATATTGTCACAAAGTGCTTCTAGAAAATTGTCCTCAGCTAATCGTTGCAAAATGCTTTCATCATTACCTGCAATTGCTGTCCGCAGCAAATCAAGTTGGGCGCGTGATTCGCTCTTAACAACATCTTGTCCAACCTGTTCGATTAATAACTTCAGCTGTTTTGTCTGAAGTAACTTATCAATAGATGGCAACAGCCTAAAAGAATTTTCTTGCTGATTCATATTGCTCGCATGTAGACCCAATTGGTTATAAATGAAATACAATCAATCTACGGAAAATTTATAACAATCGCAACTGACTTAGTCCATCTGGGAGTTTGCAACTTGCCTAGCCACAATCGAAAATAATACACTGAGAGTTTTTTACGCCAACGGTAGACTTCTTCTATGCCAAGCTCAGAGAATATCCTGATCGCAAACGCGTTTGATTCCGAAACTATAGCTAAACTGGATGAGAAGTATATCACTCACCACCTTTGGGAATATGCAGAAAAAGGCAAAACTGAACTAATTCGGAGTCTTGACGGAAAATGTCGGGCTGTAGCAACAGCATCGTGGGTGTGTGACGAACGAGTTTACGAATTACGTTCTATTAAAATAATTGCGGCATTTGGTGTAGGCGTGGAGGGGATAAATTTCTTAAAAACGAAACGTGACGGAATCAAAGTTACTAATACACCAGGTGTATTGAATGATGCCGTAGCTGACATCGCCATCGCGTTAATTCTAACAACAATGCGTAACATCATTAACGCCGAAAAGTTCGTACGGAACAATTCCTGGGAGGAAGGACCGTTTCCACCCAGTCGTAGTTTAGCTGGAAAAACCCTAGGTATCGTTGGTTTAGGTAGAATTGGCGACGCAATTGTTCATCGTGCTTTGCCCTTCAAAATGAAAATCGCATACCATAATCGCTCAACTAAAAATCTTCCATATACATACTACCCTTCGATTTTAGAGCTTGCTGACAATTCCGACATATTATTATGTGTACTGCCGGGCGGAGAAGGAACTCGGCAAATCATTGACGGCCAAGTGTTACAGGCACTTGGCCCCGAAGGCATATTCATAAATGTTGGCAGAGGTACTAGCGTTGATGAAAAAGCCCTAATGGCAGCGCTAGCCGATGGTTCAATCGCAGGAGCAGGGCTAGATGTGTTAGCAAACGAACCTCACGTACCAGAACCCTTGAAAAAAATGGATAATGTAGTTCTACTTCCCCACATAGGTAGTGCAACTTTTGAGACACGAGCCGAAATGGGCGACCTGCTCATAAACAACCTCGAAGCCTATTTTTCCAGCAAGCCTCTCCTCTCAGAAGTAGAGCAATGATAATCCTGCCGGACAATATTGACGCTTAATACCCTTAAAATAGATATGAGATTTAGTTCAATCGAGACTTCGAAATTTTAAATATCGAGATATTAATCCGGGTAAAGAGAGAGCCTTACTCAGCAAAATTAGGTAAGCGAGAGCTAGATTTTTCAATAGGGACTACTGAGGTTTACTTGGCTTGAGCTAGACTATAAATTAACAGCAAATCTCGGTAGTTAGCCCCGACTCGATTAAGCGCTGGATTTTGGGTTATAGGTGCTTTATTCTCCTCTCCCGCGCTGAGAGCATTTCGATTATTTGTTGCTCATTACTTGGCGAGTGAGGCTGCCAACCAGTCCCCGATATTAGCGTGTTGTGGAACCAGCTATGCTAAACCCGCCTTTGTTCTTGAATCTAGGAGGCTCGGTTGCTAACTGTACCGCAAATCTATTCGATTTTAAGGTATGTAACCGCTATATGAGTAAAGCTTCACAATCCAGACCTTCTTCGCTGACAAGAAAACACACCGGAAAGGCCAAAAAATACGTCTTTGCTTTTGGTAGCAAAACAGATGGCAACGCCGGTATGCGAGAATTACTAGGAGGCAAGGGCGCCAATTTGGCTGAAATGGCTTCCATTGGCCTACCCGTACCCCCCGGCTTTACGATCAGCACCGAAGTTTGTACCTACTACTACGACCATGACAAGCGTTACCCCGCAGCTCTAAAGAAAGATATTGTGACCGCGCTCAAGCAGGTCGAAACGCAACTTGGCAAGAAATTTGGAGCCCGACAAAATCCGTTGCTGGTCTCTGTTCGATCCGGAGCGAGAGATTCGATGCCTGGGATGATGGATACCATTTTGAACTTAGGTCTTAACGACAAAACTGTTGAAGGTTTAGCCGAAGCATCCGGAAACCCTGGATTTGCGTGGGATTGCTATCGCCGTTTCATCCAGATGTACGGCAATGTGGTTATGGGAGTTCAAGCCAAATCTGAAGAGGAAGAAGATCCGTTTCATCAGGTATTGGAAAAATTAAAGAAAAATCTGACTATTACCTCCGATACCGAACTGACCACAGAGCATCTTAAGGAACTAGTAAAACAGTACAAGGTTCTGATAGCTAAGCTTACTCGAGGAGCTTTCCCTCAAGATGTAATGCAACAACTATGGGGCGCTTTAGGGGCGGTATTGGGATCTTGGAAAAACGAGCGGGCCATCATTTATCGCCAACAATATGGCATCCCCTCTGAATGGGGAACCGCAGTTAATGTTCAAGCCATGGTATTTGGAAATGCCGGTGACCAAAGCGCCACAGGTGTTGCTTTTACTAGGGATCCCGCTAATGGAGAAAAGGTATTTTATGGGGAATACTTGATGAATGCCCAAGGCGAGGATGTAGTCGCAGGTGTTCGCACTCCCCATGGTATAAGTGACATGAAAAGCAGCATGCCAAAAAGTTACCGAGACCTAAAAAGTGTGCGAAACAAGCTGGAACGGCATTTCAGAGATATGCAAGATTTTGAATTCACCATTGAAAATGGTCGGCTGTTCATTTTACAAACTCGAAATGGTAAGCGCACAGGTCTCGCCGCTGTGCGCATTGCTGTAGAAATGCAGAGGGAGCGCCTCATTTCTCAAAAAATTGCTTTACTTAAGATCCCCGCAGAGTCTATTGATTCTTTGCTAGTGCCTGTTTTCGATCCTAAAGCATTGAAATCAGCAATTATAATAGGTTACGGATTGCCAGCTGGCCCTGGAGCAGCTACAGGTCGAATTGCATTCACTGCCGCTACTGCCGAAATCGAAACTCGGAAGGGAAATAAAGTGGTGCTTTGCCGCACGGAAACATCTCCAGACGATCTAAAAGGTATGCTCCATTCACAAGGCATATTGACTTCCCGCGGCGGCGTTTCCTCGCACGCTGCTTTAGTTGCCAGGCAACTTGGGAAGGTTTGTGTTTGCGGGGCTGGAGAAATAAATATTAGCTATGAAAAACGCACGCTCACTGCCGGCAAAGTCGTTCTTCGAGAAGGAGAATATATATCTATTGACGGTAGCACGGGTGCGATCTACAAGGGAGCGATTGAAAGCGCCGACTCTGAAGTCAAACGGGCATTGGAAAGGGGGCTCAAACCCTCTAGTAGTCTTACTTATGGTTTGTTTCAGACAGTGATGAAGTGGGCCGACAAATACCGCTCTCTTAAGATTAGAACTAATGCCGATACACCTGAGATGGCAAGACAAGCCGTGGCTTTCGGAGCCGAGGGGATAGGACTCTGTCGCACAGAACACATGTTTTTTGACGGTGATCGCATCGATTATATGCGCCAAATGATTCTCGCGGTGGACGAAGTGCAGCGCCGCGCCGCTCTCAAAAAATTGTTACCATTCCAAAGAAAAGACTTCATTGGTCTGTTCAAAGGGATGAACGGGCGTCCCGTTACAATCCGCCTATTGGACCCTCCCCTTCACGAGTTTTTACCCCATGATGACGTTGTCAAGCGTCAACTTGCAGAGAAACTAGGTGTATCTTTTGATTTTGTTATCGACCGAATCAAGTCGCTCCACGAAGAAAACCCCATGCTCGGCTGCCGCGGCTGTCGGTTAGGAATTCTATATCCGGAAATTACCGAAATGCAAACTCGAGCAATATTCGAAGCCGCAGCCCAAGTAGTGAAAGGCAAAAAACGCATCCAGGTGAATCCGGAGATAATGATACCTCTAGTTGGATTTAAGGAAGAACTTGTCGATCAGTTGCGCATAGTGCATCGCGTTGCCCGAGAAGTGATGAAAGCAAAAAAAGTACGCGTCAACTATATAGTGGGCACCATGATAGAAGTGCCCCGTGCTGCTATTACAGCCGATGAGATAGCAAAGGAAGCAGATTTCTTCAGCTTCGGCACCAACGATCTTACTCAAACCACACTCGGATTGAGTCGTGATGACATGGGTTTGTTCTACGATGAATACCAGCGCAAGGAAATTTACAACCAAAACCCATTCGCCAGTCTCGATCAAACCGGTGTCGGGAAACTAATTAATCTGGCTGTCGAAAAAGGAAGAACTGCAAAGCCTGAATTGAAGCTTGGTATCTGCGGAGAACACGCTGGAGATCCTTCCTCCATCGATTTCTGCCACCGGGCAGGCTTAAACTACGTCAGCTGTTCACCTCCTCGTGTACCCGTTGCACGATTGGACGCTGCTCAAGCTAATTTACGAAAGGGCTCTGCACATTTTTCTTCCTGTCGAGCAACAATTGACGATATTGGGTAATGGCTTAAATACCTCACAGACATTCCGTTTTTCTGCCGCGT
>JAKUTG010000045.1:0-7799 GCA_022447905.1 Pseudomonadales bacterium
CATAGGCGCTACCCGTTGCTGTGCAACCAGAAGTGGTATTAGAAGAGGTCACGAACGGATAAGTGGCATGATCGATATCCAGCAAGGAACCCTGAGCACCCTCAAATAAAATGTTGTCCCCAGCCTTACGGTGACCGTGCAGAATATCAATTGTATCCGTGATCATTGGTTTAACCTCTTCCGCCAATCTCAAGAGGTCGTCAAACATCTGCTGAAAATGGATCGGGGCAGCATGGAAATATTTTTGCAACCAAAAATTGTGATACTCAAGTAATCCGCCGAGTTTTTCCGCGAACTGCAGTTCATTAAGTGTTTCCACGAGACGAATTCCGCGCCTGGCTACCTTGTCTTCGTATGCAGGACCTATGCCTCTTCGGGTCGTACCCAATTTATTACTGCCTTTCTGACTCTCGCTGGCTTGATCAAGAGCGATGTGGGAAGGAAGTATCAGCATACAGGCACCGCTTATACTCAATCGATTTCGAACTGGTATGCCTCGTGCTTCCAGTTCACTTATTTCATGCATCAAAGCCGCCAGGCTAAGTACGACACCGTTGGCAATCACGCACCGAACTCCATTTCGCAAAATACCAGATGGCAAAAGATGCAGTACCGTTTTATCACCATCTATGACGAGCGTATGGCCAGCATTGTGGCCACCCTGGAAGCGCACGACAACTGTTGCCTGATCGGTTAACAAGTCAACGATTTTACCCTTGCCTTCATCACCCCACTGGGTGCCCAATACAACTACCGATTTAGCCATTTCATTCCACTTCTATGCACAAATTTGTTACACAAACGGATTTTGACCGGTCAACCCATTACAGTGATTCCACAATCCAAACGCCATTTTTGTTAACTATGTGTCGATCGCAGCTTTGCTCTGCACAGTCCTGTCGACTCAATTTGGCATCACCAAACCAAGTAACCACTATCTCTCCTTGCCGACGCAGGGTTTCTACCAATGCAAGTAAATTCGCGTCATTATTATCCGGCACAATAATCGCGGCCTTGCGTTTAAAGATTTTGTTACTCAGTTTGGCGAGTACCTTTAAATCACTATCAAAGCCAGATGCTGGCCGGGCTCGACCGAACACTTCCCCAATATGGTCATATCGACCGCCCTTGGCAACCGCCCGACCATAGTTAGGCGTATAGGCTGCGAATACGATACCGGTGTGATACTCGTAGCCCCTGAGTTCACACAAATCGAAACACAACACAATCTCCGGAAGTCGCTTTTTAACACCATCCGCTATCGCCACTAGCTCGTCGAGTTCTGTTGCTACACTAGCCGGCGCACTTGCAAATAGTTTTTTTGCCTCCTTCAAGATAGATTCGTCACCACTGAGGCGCGTCAACTGCAACAACATCTGACGAAGCTTCTGATCAATTTCCGAGCTGTTCAGCACTTCATCAATTTCATCGTGCGCTTTACGTTGGACCGCCTCGAATAGCGAGCGCTCAGTGTCCTCATCTAAGTTCGCTTCCCGTAACAGGGTCCTGAAGATCCCGACATGGCCGAGCACTATATGAACATCGCTGAGCTCAACAGCCTGGAGAGTTTCGCGCATAATACATACCAGTTCTATGTCACACTCAACTCCCGAATGGCCATAAAGTTCTGCTCCAATGCGAATCGGAACTCGCGAGGTCATGAGGCCTCTCGGCCTAGTGTGCAAAACGTTGTCGGCATAACAAAGCCGCACCGGCCCTTCCCTGTTGAGGCAATGAGCATCAATTCTCGCTGCCTGCGGAGTTATGTCGGCGCGAATACCCATCGTGCGACCACTAAGCTGATCGGTAATCTTAAATGTGTCTAGATCAAGATCGCTGGAGGAACCTACTAACAGCGAATCGAGGTATTCAATCAAAGGGGTAATTACCAGCTGGTATCCCCAAGATTCGTAGAGGTCCAGAAGCTGACGGCGCAGGGTTTCAAGTTTGTGCGCTTCAGCTGGAAGTATTTCCTCAACACCATCTGGCAACAACCAGCGTTTAGCAGAAGTCATTTTTCTCTTCTCTCAAATAGGCTAACGATGAGCGCTAGAATCTCAATTAATTATCCAAAGTAGTATTATTCCCGCAAGCATGCTGCCAAGGCCAATTATACGCGTAGTTGAATCGTCAATTTCCTTTACCAGCACCATTAACAATTTTCGCCAAAGTTTGGGATCGATGAACGGCAAGATACCCTCAATTAATAGCATTAAACAAAATGCCGTTGCTAGGTCATGCCACATCGGTCAATTCTCCGAAATCGCTAATCCGCATTTATCTGAAACAAGATAACTTCTCAAATTTCCCTAATCGGTCCCAAAGGCAACCCTGAATTACTGCCTAGAGTAATTCAGGTTCTTAATAAGGAATTTAGCTTTTCGAATTCTTTCGCTACTAAGTTTAACTTCCAACCAAACATTTCTGCGCGAAAGCTTACTATTGAGGTACACCGTCCTTAAGATATTTGAAATAGTCACTATCCGGGTCAAGCAGCAACACATCCCCTTTTGAGCTAAAGGTTTCCCGATAGGCATTCAAGCTACGCGTAAATGCATAAAATTCTGGGTCTCTCGTATAGGCTTCAGCATAAATTGAAGTCGCTTGGGCATCGCCCTCACCACGAATACGTTCGGCATCACGGTATGCCTCAGCTTCAAAAATAACTGCTTGCCGGTCGGCATCTGCACGAATACCAATGGCCAGTTCTTCTCCTCGGGAACGGAGTTCCTGTGCTTCTCGATTACGCTCGGTAATCATTCTTTCATATACCGAAGACCGCACGTCATCGGGCAAGTCAATGCGTTTAACCCGCACGTCGACAACTTCAATACCAATATCTGCGGCTGTGGTTTCATTCAGTTCTGCAGTGAGGTCCAGCATCAATTGATCACGCTCGCCTGCTACCACTTCCTGTAAGTTACGATTACCTATCTGGTCCCTGAGACCGTCGTTGATACGTTCCGCAAGCAAGCTACCAGCAGTTGCCACATTACCTCGTGTAGCCACATAAAACTGGCCCACGTCCACTATGCGCCACTTGGCATAGGAATCCACTTCAAGAGCCTTCTGCTCAAGAGTCAGGAAGCGTTCTGGGGTAGAGTCCTCGGTTTGAATGCGCGCATCAAACACACGAACAGTATTCACCCAAGGAAATTTCCAATGCAGGCCCGGCTCAATATCCGCATTTACAAGCTCACCAAACCGTAGCATAACCGCACGCTCGGTTTGTTTTACAATAAACACGGTATTACCTAAGATGATTAGAGCAAAGAATGTCAACACAAGTGCTAAGATTTTTTTCATTGTCGACCCCCCCGGCCGCTGCCAAGCCGCGATCGATCTACAGCATTAGTATTTGTTGGTGCTTGCAGGTAAGGTGCCAATTCGGTTGCAAGGTCTCGCCATTCCTGAGAAGAGCGCGGGCGATTACCGATCCCTACTGAAGAGTTCTGTTCTAGAATTTTATCTAGTGGTAAATACAACATATTATTACCACCCTCAATATCAATCATGATTTTGCTGCTGGCTGTCATTACATCCTCCATTGATTCTATGTACAGACGCTGGCGCGTTACTACCGGGGCCTTGATATATTCCGTTAGTAACTGTTTGAAACGGGAAGCATCACCCTCGGCTATAGCAACAGCTTCTTCCCTATAAGCATTGGCCTGCTCGATCTGACGCTGTGCATTACCACGAGCTGTAGGAATGATCTGGTTAGAATACTGCTGCGCTTCATTCTGTGCACGTTGCTCATCTTCCCTCGCGCGAATCACATCATCAAAGGCCGGACGCACAGCATCTGGTGGCTGAGCATCAACCACGTTCACTTGGCTGACCATGATGCCGGTCGTGTACATGTCCATATAGTCTTGAAGACGATCTTGAACATCATCGGCAACACGAGCGCGCCCAGTGGTCAAGATTTGATCCATGTAGTTACCACCTACTACGTGACGAATGGCTGATTCGGCTGCGTTATCTAGGCTACGTTCCGGATTTTGAACGGCTATTACATAATTCACCGGATCCAGGATTCGATATTGTACAGTGACTGCTATATCTATGATGTTTTCGTCGGTGGTCAGCATTGCCCGGTTTTCATATGTCTTCGCGTTCAACTCCGAAGTGTTAACCAAGTGAATTTCATCAATGATAGGAGGATACCAATGCAGTCCCGGCTGCACTATTGCTTCTCTCACCTTACCAAAACGGAGCACAACACCCTGTTCAGCCGCATCGACGATATAGAACCCTATAAAGGCCCAAACCACCGCGACAACGGTCGCTAATCCGGCCAATATGCCTCCCGGAAGACCGCGGGATCCTGGTGGCGCC
This sequence comes from Pseudomonadales bacterium, assembly GCA_022447905.1. GTDB lineage: Bacteria > Pseudomonadota > Gammaproteobacteria > Pseudomonadales > Pseudohongiellaceae > UBA9145. The sequence goes on from JAKUTG010000045.1 coordinate 4,342, forward strand.
CCTTTCGAATCGGATCCACCATTGCGGGAACCGCCAAATAGGCCGCTAAATTTCTTCGTGAGGCTTTTTATGACCTCGTCGATATCAGGTGGCCCCTGGTTACCACCTCGTCGACCGCCACCCCAAGGATCATCATCGTAGCCATTGTTTTCAGGTTCATTCCAAGCCATTGGTTTCTCCATAGCTTTTCCAGACAAATTAAGTTAAGTTTAGCTAATTATTACGCATTTACACAGCATTTTGATCAGCCCTATAGTACTAGATTTCATGGATATTCAAGCGATTCTCGACTGTTCTTCTGTGAGCCATTCCTTTTGTTGATCTCCAGCAAGTTTTGGCGTGGATTTGAGTACGGCGCCCCGCTGCAGTACACGGTCCAGATAGTCTTTCGGCAGACGCACTCGCAATTTCCAGACACCGGATTCCTCGATTTCTTCACTCTCGATGAATCCGCTCTCGTAAAGCTGGCTGCGCAGCCTTGCCTGTTCTGGTTTAATAATTAATGTCTCCACTAAAAAAGCTCCAGCCAGCAACTCGCTTATTGCATCTCGCAGCAATTCCAGACCTGCACCGGTCTTTGCTGATAACCAGACACGAGTTGGTTTACCGTCCTGATCGCGCTGAATGTGAGGTTCAACTCCAGAAATCAAATCAATCTTGTTAAAAATTTCCAGTTGCACCACTGAATCTGCGCCAATTTCTACGAGCACATTGTTTACTTGCTCCCTCAATATGGCATGGCCTTCGTCTTCCGCATCGACAACGTGTAGTAATAGATTAGCGGACGCCATCTCTTCAAGCGTTGCCTGAAAAGCTTTAACCAACTGATGGGGTAAGTGGCTGATAAACCCGACCGTATCGGCTATAACCGCCAAACCGTAGTTAGGCAGAGTGATACGCCTCAGCGTCAAATCCAGGGTAGCAAACAATTGGTTTGCAGTATACATGTCCGCACTGGTCAATTGGTTGAACAGCGAAGACTTACCGGCATTCGTATAACCCACCAGCGAGATTGTGGGAATTTCTGCACGGCGGCGTGAACGGCGCCCCTGTTCCCGCTGGCCTCTCACTTTTTCCAAACTCTTGTTAATCGATCTAATTCGATGGCGAATCATGCGTTGATCAAGTTCAAGCTGAGTCTCACCTGTGCCCCTTAATCCTATACCTCCTTTTTGTCGGTCAAGATGGGTCCACCCGCGCTTCAATCGCGAACTCAGATGCCGCAGCTGTGCAAGTTCTACTTGGAGCTTACCTTCATGGCTTCGAGCTCGCTGTGCAAAGATATCTAGAATCAATCCTGTACGGTCCAGTACCCGGCATTTCAGCGCCTTCTCGAGATTGCGTTCCTGGCTGGGTGTCAGCGAGTGATTAAACAATACAAGCTCAGCCTTGTGAGTGCGAACAGCTTCGCCAATTTCCTCCAGCTTACCTGAGCCAACAAAATAACTGGGAGAGGGTTGCTTACGAGTACCGCCTATGTATGCTATCAGCGTTGCTCCGGCAGAAAGTGCCAATTCTTTAAATTCGGATGGGTCATCTCGTTCACTTTCCGAGGAAATCGAAATGTGAACAAGAATAGAAACTTCACCCGCATATGGCCTGTCAAAAAACAATCGCTACCTCAAACTAAGTGTTTCCCGGCTCGCTAACATCAGTGCCATCAGATTCAGATTGTCCCTGCATTGGAATTTTCACCATACGTGCAGGCACTACAGTGGAAATTGCATGCTTATAAACCATTTGACTTACCGCATTCTTCAAAACAATCACAAACTGATCGAATGACTCAATTTGTCCCTGAAGCTTGATGCCACTTACCAGGTATATGGATACCGGAATACGTTCTTTTCTGAGAATATTCAGAAAAGGGTCTTGTAGGGTATGCCCTTTGGACATTGTTTTCTCCTTACAATTTATAACGCTACCTAAAAGGCAAAGAGCCCCCAGGCTAAGATGCTAAAACGGCGTCAGACTCTTTCTTAATGAGACTATGGACTTCGCCATAAAGTTCTATATAGAGATGGAATCCACGTAATTCAAGACAATTTCGGTGGATTTGGCTGGTGAGTCACTCAACTCTCGCAGGTTATCCCAACTACGAAGCCAGGTTAGCTGACGCTTGGCGAGCTGTCTAGTCGCAATGATACTCTTTTCCACCATAGCATCATAGTCTAACCCTCCGTCGAGGTACTCCCAAACTTGCCTGTATCCTACTGATTTTATTGATGGAAGAAGGGGATGCAGATCGGCTCTTTGGTATAGTTGCTGTACCTCCTCAACCAGCCCATTTTTCAGCATTGTGTAGAAACGTTGCTCGATTTTCTTATATAGCGCGCCTCTGACTAATGGCTGAATCGCGAAGAAATTTAGATTTACCGGCAAGGAGGGATTAGAAAGTTCCCGCGACTGTTGTTTTTCTATGTGTAACTCGGTCATGGACTTTCCCGATAACAAAAAGACTTCAAGGGCTCGTTGCAGCCGTTGCGGATCGTTTGGATGGATACGCGCTGCCGATTCAGGATCAACGCTTGCCAATTTCTGATGTACTGCTTTCCATCCCTCTTTTTGAGCCAGAGCCTCGATCTCCTGACGCACTTGTGGGTCAGCGTTTGGCATATCTGCCAAACCATCACGCAACACCTTGAAGTAGAGCATAGATCCCCCGACGAGCAGAGGTATATCGCCCTCGTTTAGCACTGCCTTTATTTCCGCCATGACATCCTCTCGGAACTCAGAAGCGGAATAAGGATGGGAAGGGTCCTGAATATCAATGAGCCGATGCGGCGCAATCGTAAGAGTGCGCTCGTCCGGTTTTCCGGAACCGATGTCCATCCCGCGATATACTTGTGCGGAATCCACACTGATAATCTGGAACGGGCGTCGCTTTACCAATTCGACGGCCATTTTCGTCTTGCCCGAGGCTGTCGGACCCATCAGGCAAATAACATTGGCTTTATCGTTGGAGGTAATCACAAAACCCTAGCACAGCAGTGAAACCGATTTACTGACCACGCAGAAATAACTTATCCAGTTCAGCGAGAGATTGACAGACCCAGGTAGGCCTGCCGTGATTACACTGTCCACTGCGTTCAGTTGCCTCCATGTCTCTTAACAGGGAATTCATTTCCGGGATGGTTAGATGCCGATTGGCCCGCACTGATCCGTGGCAAGCCATTGTAGACAATAATTCTTCCTGGTGAGCCTGTATACGGTCGCTGCTGCCATACTCCAGCACATCAGACAACACATCTCGCACCATTTGCTCCACATCCGAATCCTTAAGAATAGAAGGAACCTGGCGCACGACAATCGCTTCATCCGTTAATTTATCCAGCTCGATCCCCAATCCAAGTAACTCTTTCTTTTGTGCTGCGGCACAGTCGGCTTCAGACTGACTCACAGCTATGGACAAAGGAACAAGCAGCGGCTGCATCTTCAATTTTTCGTTTTTGAAGGCC
>JAKUTG010000045.1:7809-12573 GCA_022447905.1 Pseudomonadales bacterium
CACTCATAACTACCGTTTCCGGCATTAATAGCTGCTGCGTAGTCAGGCCCTCATTCAGATAAGCGGTTTTCATCTGCTCATACACAATCCGCTCATGGGCTGCATGCATATCGATAATAATTAAACCTTCCTTGTTTTGTGCCAAAATATAAATGCCATGTAAATGCGCGATAGCATATCCTAGGGGCGGCACTTCTTCGTTGCCCGCATTTAATTTTGCAAGTGATGCTATCTGTTCCTGAATTTGGTCATGGTCGCGCACGTTAGTGGTGGCATATGCACCATAAGGAGCAGTTGTTGGTTCCGCGAGTCGCAAGTTAGCCTGTTTACCATAAACCTTAGGATCGTCGTGGGCGAACTTTGATTCTGTTCCAGTCATCCCTGTATGTTGGGAAGCCATTTGGACGGAAGGAGTTACTTCGGCAAGCGCCTTGTGCAAAGCGCTAAACAGAAAATCACGCACGAGTCGGCTGTCCCGAAAACGTACCTCATGTTTTGTAGGGTGTACATTTACATCGACTGAAGATGGTGCAAGCTCGAGGTAAAGCACATAAGCTGGGTGTCTTCCGTGAAACAATACATCTCGATAAGCCTGCTTGACAGCATGAGTAACTAACTTATCGCGAATGGTGCGTCCGTTTACATAAAAGTACTGAAGATCTGACTGGCTTCGAGAGAACGTTGGCAAACTAACCCAGCCCCATAATCTGAGCCCTGACCTTTCAACGTCTATGTAAACAGAGTTATCTACGAATACCGGCCCACATACTAAGGACACCCGCCGCTGGCGTTCCTGCTCACTGATAGCAGGTAATAGCTGGTGAATGGTTCGCTGATTATGCTTCAGATTGAACTGCACATCGAAGCGACTCAAAGCAATTCGTTTGATCACCTCATCAATACGAGTGAATTCTGTTTTCTCGGTTTTTAGAAATTTTTTCCTTGCAGGCACATTAAAAAAAAGATCACGGACCTCAGCACTCGTTCCTTGCGGATGAGCAGCTGGGGACACACTGACTTCCACTTCCTGCCCTTCCACCTCCACTTTCCAACCGCTGGAGCCAGATTCCTCCGAAGAATTTGAAATAATGTGAAACCGCGAAACTGAGCTGATGCTGGCGAGGGCTTCACCGCGAAACCCGAGGCTCGTTATATTCTCCAAGTCAGTTAGTTCGATAATTTTACTGGTAGCATGGCGACTCAGCGCCAAAGCAAGGTCATCCTTGTGAATGCCGCAGCCATTGTCCTTGACCCGCATTAGTTTTACTCCGCCCTGCTCGACATCGATTTGCAATCGTGTCGCTCCGGCATCGAGGCTGTTCTCAAGTAGCTCCTTGATAACCGATGCCGGGCGCTCAACAACTTCACCTGCAGCAATTTGGTTAGCGAGCCTTTTACTAAGGCTGTTGATACGGTTCATGGACGTGATGGTATAAGCGACGATATCGGAGGCATTGTAGCACCATCGTGGCCAATTAATATTATGACTCTATCATCACATGTATGATTTAAATTAAGGAACCGGATCGACTAATTATGAACTACTAACTCGCGGGTATTTTAAGAACTTGGCCCACTACAATCCGATCTCCAGAGATATTATTTGCAGCCCTGAGACTAGGCAAGCTGATGCGATACTGCTCGGCAATTTCTGAGAGTGTTTCACCCCTTTGAATCGCGTGATCCGACACTCGAAACGAAATCGTGCTGGGAATGATAAGTACCTGACCGATCTGAATTGTATTCGAGCGCAAATTGTTGGAGGCCTTCAGCTCAGAGAGGGAAGTTTTGAAACGTTCAGCTATTTCTGACAAGCTGTCGCCTCGCTTCACCGAGTACGAACCAGGTGTGATGCCATTAGCTTTTTGCCAAGCTACAAGCGTTCCTTCGGGAGGGGCATCGTAGAAATAGTTGATTACACCCTGAGCGATCGCCGTGGCCATCTGGTTTCGGAATCTCGAAGAGTTCAAGCGACGAGCTTCATCGGGGTTGGTCAGATAACCTGTTTCGATGAGAATCGAAGGTATGTCGGGCGAATTAAGCACCTGCAGCGAAGCCTGTTGAACCTTGTCTCGGCGTAAGCGTGTCACTCCGTCCAAAGATTCGAGAATGCTGGTACCCGCGATTAAACTTTGCTCCATACTCCAAGACATCTGTAAGGACACCAAGGTAAGCGCTACATCGTCATCCAAGCCACCAAGCGCTAGATCACCGCCAACACCTCCCAGCAGGTCTGAACTGTTCTCCTTTTCTGTCACTCGCCATGCGTTTTCGCGGTCTGCACGATCCCCAGAGAGCGCATAGATCGTAGCTCCATTCGCCAGACTATTCCGATACCAGTCCGCATGAATTGCAACAAATAAATCCGCTCGATGCTCACGTGCAATCTGAGGACGATGTTGCAGTTTGACGTAATAATCTCCCTCACGAATCATTACAGGTTTGTACCCCTGCATAATTTCGAATCGATTAAACAAAGCTTTTGAGATGGCAAGCGTGATATTTTTCTCTTTTATACGCCCGTCATAGCTGATACTACCCGGATCTTCTCCGCCGTGCCCAGCGGAAATTGCTATCACGATATCCCGCTTTTCCGGGCCAACATCAGGCACTGGCGTCGACGCGACCTGAGTCGAAAAACTCCTTGGCTCGTGCTCATAGAGATCCACAACCAAACGATCACCCAGTTCACTGTTACCCGCAAGCATAAAGCTGGAAGGATCCACCTCGGCGGCAAGATCAAGTACTATGCGCAGATCATCGCCATTTCGGATGCCACTGCGTATTTTGCTAATTGGACCGTCGCGTATATCGAGACCTAAAAAATCGTCATTGAGTTCGGAGTCTTTAATGTCGATGACAACACGACGCGGGTCATCCAGCATAAACATGCTGTAATCGATGGCCGCACTTAAATCAAAAACGAGGCGAATATGATCCGGTGCTCGCCACATCCTGACTTCATCGATACTAGCTGCATACGCTACCGAAACAAACGTCATTCCTATCAAGGCAGCAAGTAAAGTCCTAGTTTTGTTGCGCATTGCTCTCATTGTAATGATTCGCGGCCACAGCTCACGTTGTCTATACATTTCGGCCTTGTTTCCACAATCTTTTGGCTATTACTTCCCCTTTTTCGGAGTTAGTTCGACAGCACAACCGGCGGCCTGTTCCTTCAATTTCCAGCGCAATAATGAGATCCGCGGGGGGAATCACTTCTGCAGCTTTATCAGCCCATTCAATAATGCACAGGTTGGTACCCTCAAAATAGTCTTCCGTTCCTAGGTAATTAACTTCTTCTGGAACCACCAATCGATAGAAATCAAAATGATGGATATGACATTGATCGAACTCATAGGATTCCACCAGCGCATAAGTGGGGCTTTTAACCGCACCTAAGTACCCGTAACCACGCATGATTCCGCGAGCGAGCGTCGTTTTGCCTGCCCCCAACTCGCCGAGTAGGTGCATACTGCCTCCCATAGAAGGCATGCCCTGGTTTCCCGCAACGGGCCCCTGATTATCAAACGGTTGCTTGAAGGTAGCTATAGCTAGTCTTTTACCAAACTCAATGGTAGCTACCTCATCGTCAAGCACTATTTGATATTCAGCCATTTTAGATGCAGAAACTCTAGGGAGTAGGATTGACCAACTGACGAATGTAACGAGAAAGATCTGTTGCGATCATGCCCCGTTGCCCATCAGCTTCCATGGCCAAGTCAGCGGCCTCACCGTGTATACAAACCGCGCAGCAGAGGCTCTGTGGCAACGTTAGCTTCTGGGCAACCAGCCCTGCAATAACTCCTGATAGCACGTCACCCATGCCGCCTGAGGCCATACCTGCATTACCTTCCGTGCACAAGAATAGTTCTTCATTAGGGGCGGCAATCAAGCTGCCGCTACCCTTCAACAGGCAACAACCACCCCATCGATTATACAATTCAGTTACTGCTGCGAATCGGTCAGCCTGCACGTCTGCAACAGTGCTACCCAATAACCTGGCTGCCTCTCCCGCGTGCGGAGTAAGTATCCAGTTGTCCCTTTTTATGACTACCTTGCTATCGCTACGTTCCGACAACAGGTTTAATCCGTCAGCATCCACCACCAATGGAGTCCCAGCGGAAACCTGCTTGCTTAACGCGAGCTGCAGTAATTTGCGAGACCATTCACTTCTACCTAAACCAGGACCGATCACAATCACACTCGCCTTGGCAAGTAGTTCGTCCACCGGTGCATCTTCGTCTTCTGTGCCGAACATCATGATTTCCGGGCATTTACCCAGAAATGCGGGCCTGTGGGCTGAACGGGTAATTACGCTCACCAAACCTGCACCACTTCGCTGGGCTGCCTCAGCTGCCATAAGAGCGGCACCCCCGTAGCCATAGTTACCACCCACGATCACAACATGACCGTAATCGCCCTTATGGGACGAGTGTACCCGCGGTGCGAGAAACTTCGATGCGTAATTAATATCGATACGCTGCGCTGCTGGTGACGGTGATGATTCGTGTGAATATACTTCATCAGGCACATCAAGATCATTGAACATCAAGATACCTACGAAGTCTCGGCCCTGTCCCGTAAGCAGACCCTGTTTCAATCCAATAAAGGTTACTGTCAGGTCGGCGTTCACAGCGGCACCCATTGCTCTTCCAGTATCTGCGTTCAGACCAGAAGGGATATCGATAGCCAGCACCGGATAACCAGCATTGTTTATCCGTTCTATCGCTAACTTATATTCACCAGTGACTTCACGATTTAAAC
>JAKUTG010000046.1:0-12561 GCA_022447905.1 Pseudomonadales bacterium
AAAGCTTTTGAGAAATCATAGCTGTTCCTCCGGGGAATCTTGTTATCAGAAGTTGCTTGATCCCAAGCATAATCACACTCTGCCCAGCAGTCTAGCCAACCAGGAAAAAGGACGAAGAGTTGAGGTGGACGGTGATAAACCAACCCTTCTTTCGATTCAATAAAGCTCTAGGTTGTTAGTTGATCACTACCGTCGCTTGCATCTCAGGGTGCAGGGCGCAGAAGATCTGATAGTTGCCCGGCTCATTGAAAGAAATTTCGTAGGTGCCACCAGTACCCAGCACTCCGCTATCAAACTCGCCAGGACGAGGACTAATGGACGATCCAGCGGTTACTGTATGGGGTACTCCGTCAGCGTTACCAAACCTGATGGTTTCACCCACGTTGGCCTCAATACTGCCAAAGCTGAAGTTGATGATCGGTGCAGCTACTGCGCCTCCATCGCTTATAGTACGGATCTCGAGTAGCTCTCCTGGCGAGGAAGCGAGGGGCCATACACTGGGATTGAACATGGCGAATACCCCACCCTGGGGATCGAATTCGGGTACCACGTAAGTGTGCATCATCCAACTCGGCATTACCGGTACGAAGACACCACCGCCCGCCGCGCACTCCTCAGGAGTTGCGCTTGTTGCGGTTACCTCGACCTCGTCACTGACGTCGTTTGCGTTTTCTACGGTCCCACCGGCACAGGTATTGTGGTGCACATGCCAATTGTCAAGATCACCCGCAAAGGCGTCGGGATGATTCTCACTGAGCGCAAGATTAAACACTGCGCCCACAGGCCGGAAACCGTCTTCTCCCATAAATTTGTCCCCATCGCAGTATCCGATGTCGGGCCTAGGAATCCGTTCGCCACCTTCTTTAGCAAACAGGATCATTTGGGGACGATCGGGATTGAATTCCATGCCAGCCCCAGGGTCTGTCACATGGATCCCCATGTTGGCGGTCTGGGCTGAGGATACGTTAAGACCTGCCGCGCAGGCATCGTCAAGTGTCTCGTACTGCAAGACTGCAGCCTCGACCCGAGCGAGCTGGCCAAGCAATTCACCGAGTGTGTCGCGGTCCATTTCAAGGTAGTCGGGTATTTCACCACCCGCATCGTAGATCGCTTTGAGCTCGACATAGGAACACTCTTGGGCGAGCTGCTGACATCGAACCTGGCGGCCTATAGGCCCCTCGATAAGGGTTGCCACAACCTCGTCGCCCTGACGTTGATATACGTAGCGGCTGAACCCGTAGGCTCCCAGTGGCTCGTCTGGGGTGACATCAGGCAGTGATCGATCATTGGGAGGACTTGCCAGTTCGGCGACCTGTGCCGCGTAGTCAGGCAAGACGACTTCTTGTTGAGGGTCGATGGTCTCCGAGCAAGCGGGTATAGTTAAAGCCACCACCATCGCGCTTCTTATCAATCGTCGCATACTCCCCTCCCCCTTTGATTATTTTGGAACCTACGGTCATTGAAAAGCTTGAGCGTATCAGCCAACCTAGGCTCTGTCGAGTCTATTTCGGGATCCTGCCTTCACATAGAATATACCAATTAACTGCCCCAGAGCTGTGAACTTCAGACGCCTGCCCAGTCGCGCTTAACCAACCTCTACTAACCACCAGATCCTTAGTGCAATTCTGTTTCCCCTCCATCAACGACCCAAGCCGAACGCTCTCGCTCTAAAGCCATGGATTGCAGTTTCCGCGCCAGTATTTTTTCCGAACTGCGACAACCTTCGAAACGTTTAGATTCCACTCGAATCAGTGTAACCTGATAATGTTTACCCAAATTTCTGTTAACGATGTAACTGTTATCTCCAAGTTTAAGTGAAAGATCATGAACAATGAGAAATTGGCTGGCATTCTATTGCTACTCGTTTTAGTCCCTTTTGTTGACTCCCACGGGCAAACCTCTCCAACCTCCGATTTTCGACCCCTGACCCAAGAAATGCTCAATAATCCAAATCCCGACGACTGGCTAATGTGGCGGGGCGGGTATGAAAACTGGGGCTATAGCCCACTGGACCAAATAACCCGCGACAATGTCGATCGCCTCTCACTGGCCTGGTCCTGGGCCTTTGCGCCCGCTGCAACGGGATCCAACGGAATGCAGGTTGAACCGACCGTCTACGATGGCATCATGTACCTACGCCATTCTAATGAAAAATATTCGGCTCATGATGCCGCTACTGGCGACCAGATCTGGGAATATTCGCGACCTATAACCGACGAAGTAATTCAAGGAGATACTCGCTTAACCATACATCGGGGCCGAGGCGTATTTATTTACGGAGACAAGCTAATTTCCCATGCTACCGACGGCATGCTTTTTGCGCTACACCCTGCCACGGGACAATTGTTATGGGAATCAGCGATGGTGGATTATCGGTCCGGACAACAGCCCAGTGGAGCGCCAGTGGCCTATGGGGGAGTTGTCGTTGTGCCATACAACTGCACTGCATGGACGGCAGCTGACCCATGTCATCTGTCCGCTTATAGCACCGGGAACGGCGAATTATTGTGGCGCTGGTTCACCAGCCCAACTCCGGATGACCCTATGCATCGTACTTGGGGAGATGACCCCCAAGTCTATCCCCTCGGACAGCGACGTAATATGTCACCGTGGATGACTCCCGCAGTTGATACCGATCGTGGACTGTTCATTTTCGGTATCGGTTCCAGTGCTCCGCAGCAACCCGAACTGGCAGGCACGAATGGGGGATGGCCTGATCGTCTCTATCAGGGCTCGACGGTTGCTCTAGACCATCGTACTGGCGAATTGGTCTGGTGGGCTCAACATCATTCTGATATGTGGAACGACGACGCGGTGTATGACCGCATTCTTGTCGACGCCAAAGTTAATCCAGACCCACCGAATGCGTTGGGTATAAATCCATCCATTGACGCAGATAAAACACATGAGTTAGTAATCGGATCTTTCTCCAAGGATGCGATCTTTTACGTTTATGACAGAAGCGATGGTACGTTCCTGTATGCTCGACCAACCGCATACCAGAACATCATTGCAGGCTATGATGGGACAACTGGCGCTTATACTATAGAGCCCGATGCAATTATGACAGCAGACGTTAATCACGAGGCGACGATTTGTCGCGAGAATCGACAAATCCCCCAAGGTGCCTACAGCCCTTTGACCAACGCCTACTATGTGCCAGCATTCAATGGTCCTTGTTCAGTGATGAAGCTAAATTCATCCGAGCCCTCTATCGATACGGGTTACAACACTTCCTATATCGCGACAGTTCCCAGCCCAGCCGAACAACTGGGTCAACCGGAAGCGATCGATGTCACTACCGGCAAGACTCTGTGGCGACTTGAAAGGGAAACCCCGCTGTATGGTATGCTCACTACCGGTGGTGGTCTCTTATTTGCAGCTGATACAAACCGACGTTTCCACGCTATCGATCAATGGACCGGGGAAGTGCTGTGGAAAACTATTCTCAACGGTGCCAGTGATATGGCCCCGATTACCTATTCGGCTGGTGGTCGACAATTCGTTGCCGTAATAGCGCCCAGCGGAACTCAAGCCGCCGCTCAGCATGCAGGCCAACTGGGTCTGCGCGCAGCCACCGGTGTCGGCAATATCGGGCATAGCCTGTTCGTGTTTTCCCTGCCCACGAAGTAGAGCAATCACGAAGAGCTGATCTCGAGTATCAGGTCTACTATGACTCAATCTCTCTCTGTCAGCGAAGCCCGTAAAATTGTGCTTTACAGTCAGTGTCTCGACAACCGTCGCCATTTCGGCAGCGGCACAGATGGAACCCTGGAAGCCATCGAACATCTCGGTTACGTTCAACTCGATACTCTTTCTGTAGTTGAAAGAGCACACCACCACACACTTTGGAACCGACTCGAAAAATTTCAGCCTCTACACATCGATCAGCTACAACGACAGGGTCAGATTTTTGAACACTGGGCTCATGCGCTGGCCCTGCTTCCCATGAAGAACTACCGCTACTCCTTGCCAATGATGAATCGTGTCGCAGCCGGTTATATCCACTGGTCGCCGAAGAACACCAAGGAAACCAGGGAAATCTTGGAACGTATTAATGCCGAGGGCCCCCTACAAGCGAAGGATTTCGGTGGTAAGCGACCCGATAATAAAATGTGGTCACGCTCTCCTTCAAAGAGGGCTTTGGAGCAACTTTTTATCGAGGGGGAACTCATGATCCCCTACCGTATCAACTTCCGGAAAGTCTATGAACTCAGAGAACGGGTGCTGCCCACTGGTGTGGATACATCAGTACCTAGCGAAGAAGAACTGTGCCGCCATTTGATCACCAGCTTTCTCCGAGCCCACGGGCTAGGCAGCGTAAAAGAAATGAGTTACCTACGTAAAGGAATTGGCCCAGCTATGCGACGCACTGCAAGGGAAATGGCAGAAGACGGACTCGTAGTACCCATCGAAATCAAAGGAAAAGAGTACTTCAGTACGCCAGGCACACTCGCTCTGCGACTTCAAAATCTTCCCCGCAGCAGTTTGCGTATCTTGTCACCGTTCGATAATGCAATCATCCAACGCAGTCGAGTGAAGAAGCTGTTTGATTTTGACTACCAGATCGAGTGTTATGTAAAGAAGGATAAACGCCGGTTCGGCTATTTCTGTTTACCAATATTACACCGGAACAACTTGGTAGGAAGAATTGACGCCAAGGCAGATAGAAAAAGAGGAGTGTTGCTTTTGTACCACCTGCAATTAGAAGCCTCCATAACCAATACCGACGTAGTGCTCAAAGCCCTGAACCCGGAGTTGAAGCGCTTTGCTGCGTTCAATGGATGCGACACGCTGCAACTCTGTCGCTATAACGGTAATGGGAGACATCCGGATTTCGCTTAATTAATCCAATATCAGGAATCAGGCCAGGTCCCGGTAAGGGGTATCTGCCGCACCCAAATGATCAATCGATACGCCCATACGCTGCATCAGGGCCAAATGATTTCCAGCGAGGTCAGTTGCCTCTTTATGCTCGATGTAGCGACCAGCGACAGCAAAATTCCTAAATACTGGGGAAAGGGCGTGTTGTTTTAAAAAATTCTGAGCCAGCCGAGGTTGAACCAGTGTTATTAATCCAACCATCACGAATGCGGCTGCGAAATACGAAACGAGCGTCGTCACCTAACAACACCCTGTTCAGTTTCAAGCTGCAAGCGTCTGATGCCCGCCATAACACCGTGAAAACCATAATTGCCTTCGTGGCATGCGTACTCGTATATTGGTTGATCCATACTTCGCATGGGTATTACCGCCGTCCACGGAGCGATCCAGGTGGTTGGGTCCTCGATAGTAAATTGATATTGAATGCTATCTGCTCCTGTCCGGGTGAATTTTTCCACAAGATGCATCTTCGAGGTTGAATCGGCAAAGGCGGTGCCTTTCCAGAAGTTAACCGTATCGACGATCAGGGTATCTCCTTCCCAATATCCCACTGAATCGCCCTCCCAATTCATCGACGGCCCATCTCTGTGCTCCTTATTCATTCTCACAACTCGCACGTTGTGAATCATTTCATTCATGCTCATAAAATAATCACTGGTCTGCACGAATTGTACATTGAGATTATAGGAACCAGGTTGCATAGGAGGACCTGAAGTCCGGGTAACGATGCACCGTTCAGCATAAGGCCTTGCCTCCGGCCCCAGACTAAGTTCGCGCATGGTGGAAACATCGCGGCGCCGTTGAAGAGCTTCTTCAGTCAGAGCGGGGATACGCCCGTTGGGAGGATCGACAATTAAGGAAGTACGGCGATCCACGACCGTATCATCTCCACGTTCGTACCAGAATTCGTTGTAGGAAATTACACCGGGTGGGTACTGAGCACCCCCAACGGAGTCGATAATGAGGTCACGATTCTGCCGGCGGTTTTCAAAAGCGGCCCATTCAGCGGCTTCTTCTTCCGTTAACACCGCGCGCTCTCCCAGTTCAGTTGGTCGCTGCATCGGGGTCAGGGTCCGGAAGGTAAATGTGCCCTGCAGGTCAGGATGCCCGTCAGGAGCCCTGGGTGGCTCGTAAGCTGACGGCTGACTCACGGCCAATGGTGATAGAAGTGACATGAAAACAGTAATCAGGAAATTTCTGCTCGTCATCGAAGGGTCCTCCGAACTTGTGTTACTCAGGCGCTATCTTGTTTGGCGTTGGCTCGTTGCTGATTCAGGTATTTGATCAATGTTAAGGTTTCTCCCGGATCCATCCGGCCTACCGGGGAATTACTGTATGCTGACATCATCAACTTCCCGCTGCGCGAGATTAAAAATTCACTGGGTTGAATGTGGTCCCGTCGCGGCTCCCACCAGGCTCCGATAGCATCGCCTTCTTCCCGGCTGACTCCCCAACCCACGGGAAACCCGGCATTTTCAGCGATAGCCTTCAGATCTTCTTCGCTATCTACAGACGCCGCGATAATTGATACACCCTCTTCCCGAAACGCAGCACGGCGTTCCTCGAATCCGGCCAGCAGCCGGCAACAGTAGGGTCACCAGTGGCCTCGAAAGAACAATACGATGGTCATCGGCGAGTCAAGGTCTCCAGGTAACTGGATCTCGTTGCCACCCACTACGTGTAGTGTTATTTCTGGGAAAATTTCGCCTGGATTGAGTTTCTGGGCCATCATTCGCCTGCTTTCGGTGGACTACTGCTTAGCTTACACCGAATTCCCTCACTGTGCGGGAGTTTTACGGAAATATAAATAAGAAATATCATCTACATCTATTTGAATAGATTTTTATCAATTCTTTACAAATAAATTTCGAAAAACACGCTTTTTTTAACACATTTTGGCTCAAATGCTATTTCGGCCCCCAAAGGCCGGAAAATTGACCTAAATAACCTGCATTTTGAGTGGACTTTTAGGTAGCCAATACATATCCTTCGCTTATGGACGAACGCCAGCTCTGACTTGATTATTATAAATCGAGTTTGAGTGGGCATATTCGTTATAAAAAAAATCTGATACTTGAAAGGGGAAGTAAATGAACAAGAGACCAAACTTGGCAAACCGGATCCTTCCGGCTGCCATTACACTAGGTCTGCTCGCTCCGGTTGGGTTCGCGCCTGCCGTGCACGGGCAGGAAGCGGAAAGCGGTGGTCTTCTAGAGGAAATCATCATTACAGGTTCTCGTGGAAGACCAAGAACAGTAGCTGATTCGCCTGTGCCAATTGACGTGTTCTCAGCTCAGGATCTTGAGGATGTGTCTTACACCGATACCAACGATATCTTAAGAACGCTGATACCTTCGTTCAACCTGTCACGGCAACCGATCTCGGATGGATCTACATTCATTCGACCGGCCAGTCTGCGTGGACTGCCAACAGACAAGACTCTGGTGTTGGTAAATTCAAAGCGCCGCCACCGCTCAGCACTCGTTTCTATCGGGGGCAGTGGTACCCAAAACCCTGATATGTCAACTATTCCAGCCTCCGCGATAGGAAGTATCGAAGTGCTGCGAGACGGTGCGTCAGCGCAGTACGGTTCTGATGCCATCGCGGGTGTAATTAACTTCATCCTTAAGGATAACCGTGAGGGAGGGAGCCTCTCCATAGATACCGGTGAATACTCCGAAGGCGACGGTAAGAAAACCACTATCGTGGGTAATATTGGACTGCCGTTGGGCGAGGATGGCTTCATAAGTATCTCAGGCGAGCTTTATGAGGCAGATGCTACAAGCCGGGGAGTACAATATTGTGGTAGTTGGTTCTGCGTAGATCCCGGAGATGCTGGGTACAACAGTAGCGCCTGGTATACGACCTATACTGAAGATCCTACCTACCAGGCTGGCGTATCTGCTGCGAACGTAGGTTATGGCAATGTGGTCCAGCCTTGGGGTGAACCGGACGCATCGGCGGCTAGTATATTCATCAATGCCGGTTATCAAATCGATGACGACACCGAAGCCTACGGGTTCTCAAATTACCGCAAAAGCGATGGTGACGGCAGTTTTTTCTATCGTTATCCGAGAAACGGCACAATTGAACTACTCCGGGAAGCGGACGGCGGTATATATGATCCCCTCTCCAAGTACCCCGGTGGCTTCACCCCAAGATTTGAGGGTGACGTAACGGACTTTTCAATAGTAGGTGGACTGCGTGGAACGTTGGAGAACGGTCTCAATTTCGATATCAGCGGACGCCGCGGTAAAAGTGAAATCTCATATACCCTGGGAAACACCATCAACCCTTCTATGGGCCGCGCTTCACCAAAATCTTTCCACCCTGGAGACCTGATTAATGAGGAAACTCAATTTCAGGCCGATTTTGACATAGAATTGGATTCCGAATTTTCCAGCCCACTCGTGTTTGCATTTGGCGCCAGCTACCTGGACGAGAGATATGAGGTAGTCGAAGGTGAGCTTGACTCGTACTTAGCCGGGCCCCACGCGGTGAAGGATCCATTTGGATTCTGTAACGGCAGCGTACCTACCGCTGCTGGAACGGCAGTTATCGGCAGCGGCTCGACCCTGAACTGCGCCGACTCTAGCGACCCGGTTTATCGGGTAGTTGGTGTAGGCTCAAACGGATTTCCAGGCTACTCGCCTCAGTTCTCCGATGTCTATGAGCGTAGTTCCTTTGCTCTCTATGGAGACCTGAGTGCGGATGTTACCGACACCCTGTTCCTACAAGGTGCGATTCGCTATGAGGACTATGAAGATTTCGATGAAGAAATCACGGCCAAGATTGCCGGCCATCTGGAGTTAACCGATGACTGGGCCGTACGCGCATCTTTCGGTACTGGATTCCGTGCACCGACACCAGGACAGCAGGGTACGACTAACGTATCCACTCGACTACCGAATGGATTTCCTGTCGCAACAGGTCTGTTCCCACCCGCTGGCCCTGTTGCAGCGGCTCTGGGTGCGATTCCGCTAGTGCCTGAAAAATCCGTTAACTTGACATTTGGATTGGTGGGCAGTCTCGCCGACTTGGATTTGACCATAGACTTTTATCAAATCGATATCGAAGATCGGACTCAAGCGGTCTCAACCAGGACTGTATCTACCGACCCAACTTCCGGTGACGCCTATCAGAACTATCTGAAACTGGCTGCAGCCGGAGTGCCGGGCGCCAACACCATCGGTGGTGTGCTGTACTTTACCAATGGTTTCGATACTTCGACCCAAGGTATGGACATAGTGGCAACCTACCCGCTTACCGACGTAACAAACATAACGGCCGCGATTAACTGGAATGACACTGAGTTCGATTCTTCAACCGAACAGGTGGGTCAATTTCTTAATGTCGAGAGCCAGTATGATTTTGAGAACTTTATGTCGAACTGGCGCGGTGTATATACCCTTACACATACCATCGACGACCTTCGTCTCCTAGCGCGAGCCAGTTATTATGGCGAGTCTGAGAACTCAAACAGAAACCCATGGCCTAATATTCAGCATTATGATGGAGCGTGGTTCATAGACTTGGAAGCCTCCTATCGGTTTAATGATATGTTCACTATCACTGTCGGTGGACGTAACATCGGCGACGAATATCCTGAGAAGGATGCCATCAGTGACTACTGCTGCGGTAGAGTATACGGTTCCGGTTCCTATATGGACTGGCAGGGTACTTACTACTATGGCCGTATAAGTGCTAATTTTTAGGTTGTACGAATTGATCTAGTCGCTACAGCGTCTAGAGCAGATTCATAAAAGGGGACACCTTGGTGTCCCCTTTTTTTTGCGTTCGCAATCCCATCTATCGACATAGACTTTCCAGTAGGTAGTCTTTATGCTTTGTTCATGATTTCGTCTTAACCGACCACTTGAACCATGATTAAATCGTTTGACCACATAGCTGTCCCGATGGAGCGTGTAGAAGAAATGGTGGCATTCTACATGGCGTTGGGCTGCCGCGTGGTGGAACAGAACAATGGCATGATTTACGCTGTGATCTTCGGCGATAATAAGATTAACTTCCACGCTCCAGAGCTATGGCAGCCTGGTCAATTCACGTTACGTGGACCCACTGCAGTGCCAGGTTCCGGTGATGTGTGTTTTGTGTGGCAAGGCTCGCAGGAGTCTCTTCTTTCCACGCTGCGTGAAGCCAGCGCTGAAATCGAGGAAGGACCTGTGCCTCGTACCGGTGGTATGAACGGAGGCAGCACCCAAGGCACAAGTATCTATACCCGTGACCCGGACAATAACCTGCTTGAGTTCATTATCTACGGGTAACTGTAATTTATAAAAACTCAAAATTATTTAACATTCGACATATCCAAGACCAAGAGAGGTTGTTATGAAAATAACGATGAGAATGATAATTATAATAGCTTGTCTGTTATTGATTCCGTTCACAGCTGTAGCAACCGCTGCCATAAAGCAACGTTTTGCCGATGGGCCGAATCGAGTTTTCTCCGGCGGCCCATTAGTATCCGGTGAAATCTATTCTGGACCGGAACCGGACTGGAGTTTTGTGAATACTATCCCTACCATCGAGATGCAGCTGCTCGACCCTCCGAGATCACTAGTAATCTGGTCTGTGGAACACGAAGGCAAGCTCTATGTCTGGTCAGGTTACATGGGAACCACCGTTGGTCGATTATGGAAACGCTGGCCTGTGCAAGCAGAGCGAAATGGAAAGGCGATATTACGTATCAATGACACACGCTACGAACGCGAACTAGTCCGCATCCAGTCAGGTGACAAGCTAGATGGTATAACAGCTGCTATAACAAATAAGTACCCGTCTCAGACAACCCGTACGGCTGTAGAAACCGGTGGCGTCTGGTTATTCGAAGCCGCTCCAGGTCTGTAATTCAAGGAGGAAAACATGAAATACTTCTATTGGGTTATTGCTGTCGTGTTGGTAGTTACTATCCTGGCGGTTTTATTCCTCCCGGGCGTGGACGATTTCGTAGAGCAAACTTTCCAGAGATACCTGGGACGTGCCGCTCGTTAGTGATTGTCTCCCTTCTCTGTCATCAACCAGTTGTTGCCACCGATAACGTTATTCAAGATATCGAAGTCTGCAATAACTAACGACCAGGTTACAGCGTTTGAATGAAGGGATTGAAGAAGTCGAAGTCTTCAGCGTTCAATGGAAAGAGTTGTGCGATGCTCGACTGATCGATGCCACTGAGCTGCCTCATAGCTTGTTGTAAATGCCTTGGTTCCAGCCGAATTCCATTACTATCGATCTGCAAGGTTTCCGGATTTATACCGTACGCATGGTGTTCTTCATCAGTCGCGCCAACCACCCGGTTTCCCCACTCTGCGCCCTGTTGAATAATGATAGCGCTACCGATGGGCCAGTGATCTTTGCCACCTCCAGAATTGTAGTACGGAGTACGGCCGAAGTCAGAAGCCATAGTTACAACGACTTTGTCGGCAAACCCTCCCGCCTCAGCCATGTCGAATATAAACGTCACGAGGTCAGTGAGTTTTTCCATGTACTCGAAATGATCATCGTCATGCGTCTGGGGGGTGTCGAAACCTCTAACTCCAAGCTGCGTCGCGACACAGAGGCCGGACTGGTATGCCAATAGTGCCAGCTGAGCAGCGCGAAAATCGTTATCGGTTTCGAAGGTATTAGGCAGAATCGCTGCGAATGCGTCTAGATCGTCACGAGTGGAATTGGCGAGATACAAATTATTCATGCCGCGTTCCTGGCGCGGTAGCAAATTTTGGCTTGACATCAAACGATTAAGTCTTTGGTTCTGGTATTGAGTAATCAAATCTAATTCAGATTGCTCAAACAGATCATAACTATTCTGGCCATAAAGGATCTGGGAATCATTAATCAAGTTACGAATCTCGCTGGGATTCTGTAATCGACTGAAGCGAGTAATCCCAGCAGTCTCGCTATAACCGGACGCGTGCACTAGCGACAAAGGAAGTTCTGGCGCGATAGCCCTGGATGCAATCGCACCGAAGCTTGGATAGCCGAACCCGATGCGGCCGCTCCATGTGTGCCGCCTGCCGTCATCATGGGAGTTTGTCCGGGTATCGATGCCATTGATTACCAGCATTTCCTTGTAAAAGCGCTCGAAGAATTCCTTGTTCTTAGCCACGGGCGCATAGGCGATATTTCCAACCTGTTCGACACTAGCTGAGTCGGCCCAGGTGTTAATCGTGCGCTCACCAAGTATATTTGTTTTCGGGTCACAAAAGCTGGTCACGTCCCAGCCCCCAATGGCCGCCAGGGATATATAGAAATTTCCGGTATAGGGCTCTAGCGCCGAGGCGCGCTGCGTTGGCCAGGGCGCAGTAACTCCGAGTCCTGCCATAGCAAGTAATTTAGCAAATTCACGCCGCTTCATCTTAATCGCTGCTTCCTTTTCCTATTATTCATGGATGAACTTGTAATCACGCAACATGTAATTAATCACCGCAGCCCAGCTACGCAGAGTCTGGTTAGGATCTAGCCGAATAGGATTTGCTACGTTTTCAAATCGGCATAATTCAGAGGCGCTGCTAACAACTGACGATTTGCCAGCTGTGATCCTGGCAGACCAAATAGCGTCAAATAATTCAAAGGTCGCATCAACTTCCGGATGGTTTATCGGGAGCGATTCTCCCCATAGTCGTTCATGCAGTAACTGAATGTTCGCTCGTATAGCTGCCG
>JAKUTG010000047.1:0-12337 GCA_022447905.1 Pseudomonadales bacterium
ATCATGCCACCCTTCTCGGGATTGTCAGGTCGTACTGTTCGATGTAACGCCTGAACATCCATGGACGATCGAATATCTGTGAAATTAATGGCCTGAAATCCGGCCCCAATGGCCGCTTGCGCCCAAAATCCCTGGCTGTCCTGATCGAGCTTGACCATCAACGGGAGATTCCCACATTGAGCAGCCCTCGCGATGTGATAAAGCGACGGCATGCTTACTGCAGAGCCTTCAGCGTAATATTCGGCGTAGTCAAATAGCCCTGTGTCGCCAATCAACTCCGCGATATCTGGCTCACTAGACATGAAACGGGTGCTAATTGTTGGTTCTCCCGAATCTAATTTTTGTCTAATCGTGTTTTTAATTATCATATTTTATAGTTCCGCAAATTGTTGATATGCATCCCATAGTTCGTCATTCCTATGCCCTCGTTAACTTAATTCAGTATTAGGGATCACATATGCGCCGTTAAAGCCGCCAGCGGCAATCCCAGCGTCAACCAAGATCTCAGTGCCTGTCATGAGCCTGCCGTAATGCGAAGCTGCTATGGCAACCCAAACAGCAATTTCTTCTGGTTCGAGAAATCGTTTCAATAATGTATTTTGAATATTGCCTGCGGTCATTTCGTATTCTTTCTTTGTCTGGCCTGTCTTTTTGACACGTTTGGCATGCTCACGTGTAAAGGTATGGCCTGGCGATACGCAAACCGCCCACCCTCCTGCATCTGCCATTTCAAATGCAAATTGCTTCACCCCCTCAATCAAAGCCGCTTTGATTGGCAGGTAAGCCATGGCCTTTGGCTCTGCAAATCGTCCTGCCGTTGACCCGATAGTGATAACGCTGCCGCCACGACTTCCTGGGCAATCTGCCCATGCATGACGCACCATATTCATGTGCCCGAGAATACCCACCTCGAAATGTCTGCGCAGTTGTTCCAAGTCATCCTTACCCCAGTTTTTAAGAGAATTGGCATGAAAGATTGCAGCGTTACAGATTATGCAGTCGATTTGACCAAAAACTGCGATGGTCGAATCTACAACGCTGCAAGTGCTGTCAATATTTGTTAAGTCACACTCAAAAAATCGAGCACGTCCAGGATATTCAACTAACAACTCTTCCTCTAATAGCATTCCGGATTTCTTGTCTATATCTACGATGCTAACAAAGGCGCCTTGCCGCAAAAACTCTCGCCCGCAAGCGCTCCCTATGCCGCCCGAACCACCTGTAATGATCACGACCTTATTTTCTAGTTCTAAATCGATCAATCTTAATCCGCCTCACTGAGCGTTGAAAAATGTACAACAAGAGGAATTCCAATTTTCTACCAAAAAACATTTGAAAACAGTGGCCATGCATAAACTATAAGACTGACAGAACTCAACAACTACAAGCCCGTTTTCTCGAACCTGCTAGTTCGAGAGTTGAGTCACACAACATGCACTAATTATCCCTGTTGACCTTTGAAATATCCGCGCCGTCTATCACAGAATTAATAAAGTTGTCTTCACCAGACGCGGCCGATACACGGTAATAATATGGCAGATCTTCAAGACCGAATTGATCAAGGGTGTCGGGGATCAGCTTACAATGATCGCCTAAACGCGAGCGCATCTCACCGGTCAAATTACCTGCGATTTCATACTGTGGTGCCGCATTCGGACAGCTAAACCCTAAGTGCAGGGCTCGACGAGTCGATTGGCTATAATTAGCTCGGCCACTATGCCAGACGTCTCCATGCACAAATATCGCTGATCCCGCCGGACAGACCGCATAAATCTCTCCCTCTATCACCTCGTAAGCTTCCTCAGTATTTAACACCTCTCTTGGCCAAGGGCCCTTATGCGAACCCGGCACGATTCGTGTCGCACCATTTTCGACCGTCATATCATCGAATGTAAAAATTACTGTTATGTATCCAATACTCTTCGGGAAAAAAGACCGGTCGGCATGAATAGACTGATGGGCATCGCCTTCACCTGGCACAGGATCATGGAAGTTCATTGCTTGCCAACGACAGTCATCGCCAATGGTCAGCTGTGCCGCCTCAAGCGCGATAGGTTCTACAGCAAGCTCCTCCCAGACGCGTCCTTTTGAGAAAAGATTACAGAGCCGCCTTACAAGAAGTCCGTGCTCCGCACCTTCGGACCCCGCTTGATCGCCTTCAAACAGAAGACGCTCTTCCGCAGCATCCCGAATTCTTTTCAGCCTTTCTTCGGATAAGACATTCTCAATGATGAGATAACCGTTTTCCCGATAAAATTCTTGTTGCTTATCTGAAGTCAACATAACAATAAAATCTCTCTAATAATTCTTACTGCCTAAGCTTGCTCCCGACTTCTTGAAAAAATAATATCAACTAGACCAAAAATCAACAATTAGTTGATTGACTTCGGATGCAGCCTCCATCTGAACCATATGCCCATAGCTATCCAGAATATGGGTCTCAATATGGCCAGGAAGGTTCCGAGCATGTTGGGCCGGCAAAATCTTGTCTTCCGCGCCCCAAATTACCAAGACTCTAGAGTTGTCTTTCTCGACAACCTCTGTCCATCGCGCAGCTTGCTTCCCATCCGAGACAAACCCAGACAACACATCGTTTAAAACATCTTTGACGCCATCAATTCTCTTGAACTTCAGCAGGTCCTCAAGCAGTTGGCGGTTCACAAGCGATGTATCGTTAAATAGCTGTTCTACGTGAGGTTTGAGTTCCCTTCGACTTTGACTGTTAACAAATCCTTCTAGATACGGCACATTGATCTCATCACCAAGACCAGCGCTTCCAATCAAGGTCATACTATTGACGCAATCTGGATGCGCATTTGCAATCTGAAGGACCAATGCGCCACCCATTGAGTGCCCGACCCAATCAGCGCCGTCAACCTGAAGTGTCCTTATAGCCTGGTATAACGCCTCAGCAATAGATTCTAGGCTCGAATCACCAATTCTCTTTGTTGAGCTCCCATGTCCTGGCAAATCAAATGCATAAACAGTCCGCTTTTCAGCCAGCACAGACTGATTGAACAACCAGTTGTTTAAGTCACCACCGAATCCATGCAATAAGACTGCAACTTGCTCTCCATCGCCTTGCTTTACATAACTCAACTTCATGCCGTCAATTTCAACATACTGCAGTTCAATACCTTGGTCCTCCTCCGACACTTCTTCGGGCACAAAGTTTTCCTGAAATTCCGTAACAAACGAGTCAATTTCATCATCCGAAATTTCACTTTGAGTCATTACCCCAAGTAGAGCGCCGACCGGAAGAATCTCTCCAGAAGCAGCAACGGCACGCCGTAACGTTCCTGAAGCCGTGCTTTCTACTCCACTGGCGATCTTTTCAGTCTCTACTTCAACAATCTCGGAGCCGCGCTCAACCGAATCCCCTTCCTTAACCAGCCAATCTACGACCTTGCCTTCAGACATAGAAAGACCCCACTTCGGCATTGTGATCGGAATGATGCCATCTGACGCCATATCAACCTCCGTCTAAAATTGTGCGTACTGCGGCTTCGACCTTCTCGGCATTTGGAATGTATAAATCCTCCAGGACATCGCTAAATGGGACCGGCGTATGGGGCGGCGTCACCATTTGTATTGGTGCCTTTAATGACGAAAAACCCTTAGCGGCCACCAACGCGGAAATATCAGTTGCCATTCCGCAACGCGGACTCGCTTCATCGACAACAACCAAACGTCCTGTCTTTTCGACACTTTCGAGAATTGAATCTTCATCGAGTGGCGACGTCGAGCGTGGATCGACGATTTCGCAATCGATTCCATCTTTGGCTAGGCTTTTTGCGGCTTCACTCGCCATGTGTACCATCCGCCCAATAGCTACCAGTGTCACATCGTCCCCTTCCCGTACAAAGTTTGCCTCGCCAAAAGGAATCGTGTACGACTCTTCTGGCAGATCACCTTCCAGTTCATACAATACTTTGTGTTCACAGAAAATAACCGGATCGTTATCCCGGATCGCCTGGGTCAGTAGACCCTTCGCATCGTAGGGGTTCGACGGGACGACAACCTTTAAGCCTGGGATGTGGGTGAATATTGGATAGAGCCCCTGTGAATGCTGGGCAGCTGCCCGGAAACCCGCGCCGAACATCGTTCGAATAACCACAGGGGTTTGGGCTTTTCCGCCAAACATGTATCGAAATTTAGCAGCTTGGTTAAAGATCTGATCGAAACAAACCCCCATGAAATCGATAAACATCAATTCAGCAATTGGTCGAAGCCCACTGGCCGCAGCACCAATAGCGGCACCAATAAAAGCCGACTCAGTGATCGGTGTATCCATTACCCGATCGCCATATTTCGTGTGTAGGCCTTTGGTAACTCCTAAGGGGCCACCCCAAGCATCCGATTCTCCTTCCGTTCCCGTGCCACCAGAAATATCCTCGCCCATTATGATGACCGTGTTGTCGCGAGCCATTTCCTGATCTATCGCTTCATGAATCGCTTGCTGAAATGTTGCTGTTCTGGCCATGCTAACCCCCTAATTAATTTTGATTAGGCCGCTAAAAAATTTCTTAGCGACGTGCACTAATAACTAACGTAGACATCCGTCAATAAATCTGATTCTGACGGCTTAGGGGCAGCTTTCGCTTCGCTGACTGCCTCATCAATTAACTGAAGTACACTGTTATCAATTGCTTCCAGTTGAGCATCATCTATCATTCCGGACCCCGTTACGTAACTGCGAAACTTCACGAGACAATCCTTTGTTTCTCGAATAATTTTGACTTCATCTTTTCCGCGGTAGGTCTGCGCATCTCCTTCAAAATGTCCAAAATATCGATTCAGCTTGGATTCAAGAAGCGTGGGTCCGGCTCCGGCTCTAGCACGGGCCACTGCCTCACCCATTGCTTCATACACTTCAAAGAAATCGTGCCCATCAACTTCAACACCCGGCATACCAAATCCAGCTGCCCGATCGGAAGCATTTCCAGACAATGAGACCGACCACTTGCTGGCCGTGGCTTCTGCATAACCATTATTCTCAACTACAAAAATACAGGGCAGGCGCCATACTGTCGCAAGATTCAGACTTTCTAGGGTGGTGCCCTGATTGGATGCGCCATCTCCAAGAAATGCCACTGCGACACCCCCAGTACCCAAAGTCTTTGCAGAAAGGGCTGCACCACAAACCAGAGGTGGACCACCGCCAACGATACCATTTGCACCCATCATTCCCTTATCGAGATCTGCGATATGCATGGATCCGCCCTTGCCAAAGCAAGTGCCGGTAGCTCTTCCGTAAAGTTCTGCCATCATCCCTTTTACGTCTACACCTTTCGCAATACAATGGCCATGTCCACGATGGGTACTGGCAATGTAGTCCCGATCCTGAAGATGCATACACACACCCGTGGCAGACGCCTCTTCTCCTGCATATAAGTGTACAAATCCAGGCATGTCGCCTGTTGCAAACTCGACGTGAACACGTTCCTCGAATTCCCGAATCGTCTTCATAGTTTCATACGCTTGCAGTAGCTGTTCTTGATTCAAATCCATCTTTTCTTCTCCAGATGCGATATTTCAATATACACAATATTATCTTTAAAACCTCTTGAGTTTCACCACAAAATTCACGTATCGTCTATGGCAAGCCCAATTCACATGCAATGGGCAACCGATCAGCCCTACAAGTGATCCCTTCGATCGACAAACTAGATTCTGGAACGCTTTTCAGCTTCAACACGCTATAACAGGGTTGCCAATAATACGTAAATCATAGTAAACATTACTCCACTAGATGGGGAGGTCAAACTTATTGTTCTTTTTTTAGACTTCGCGCAGAGGAAAACATGGAGCAAAAAACACAAATCTGGAAGTATCAGCGAGATTTTTCTTACAAAGAAGGCGTGTCTACCGAAGGACTTCGATATGACCTTCGAAATGATCGGGCGGAGCCCCCAGTTCTTCTGTCCGACCAACAGATGAACCATTTTCTAGCCCATGGGTGGCTACAGCTGGATACAAAACTCCCACTAAATTATCACCAGTCCCTGTTTAAGAAATTCAATGGCATTGTCGGTGAAGATAACGATGTCAACCCCGGAAACAATCTTTTACCTGTAGTGCCTGAACTGAATTTAGTCTTTGACGATCCAGTAATCAAAGGAGCGCTTACAAGCGTTCTAGGAAAAAGCTACATGATGCATCCGCATCGCGTGCTACACGACAATCCTCCCGGCAGTGAAGCGCAGGTATGGCATCACGACAGCTATTGGGGCTACAAAAGAAAAGTTCACAATCATCATCCCTGGTGGGTCATGATTATGTACTACCCTCAAGATATGTTTGAGGAAATTGGACCGACAGGAGTTATTCCGGGCACACAATATATCGCTCAGCGACTCGATGACAGCGATATTTCTGGCATACACGCAAATGGAAAATCCGGCGTCTGCATGATGATTCATTATGACATCTGGCACCGGAAGATGAAGAACCTCACAGACCTTAAACGATACATGGTCAAATTTGAATTTATACGAATGGAGCCCCCGAGTGGTATCACTTGGAATAACACAACACCCGACTCGATCAATCAATTTGAGTTCAATTCAATTAATTATCAGTCGATATGGAAAAGTCAACTTGAATGGCTATCAGGTGGAAAGATAGAACCTGAAGCTAGGACCTTTGACTTCTCAAGCCAAGTTCAATTACGACAAGAACTTGATTCGAGTGACACGAAGGTCATTGTCGATGCTTTGAATAAGTTGTATGGGGCAAAGAATCTCGATTTTGAAACATTAAGTGCAATTGAGACATTAGTTCGCCATGAAAATGAATTCATTAGTTTATCTGCTTGCTATTCACTGGCTGCCACAGGTAACGATGGAATAACCAGACTTATTCAGTTGATGCACTCAAACGATGGTGAAAATGTGGATGATCCACGGTGCTTTATTGATGAAGGCCAAAAAAGTGAACTAGAGATGGTTTGTAGAAATGCTGTTCATGGATTAGTAGCAAGTGGCGAAAGTTGCATAGAAGAACTAATAAAAGCCTATGAATCAGGGATGGAGCGGATAAAGAAATACGTATGTTTTGCCTTAGGAGAAATCGACTCGAACTCAAATTCCGTGCTCGACACACTTGCAACTGGCTGCTTGCACGAAGACCCAGCAGTACGACTGAACGCTGTTGAAGCCTTGGGCCTTAAACAGTGTCGCGAACAAGATGTCGCCTTAGTTGACAATCTTCTTCGAGATATCGACGACGAAGTTAGATTCAATGCCGCTTTGGCCTTGGCTCGAAATGGTGAGCGGTCGCTATATGCGACGGAAGGGCTAGCCCAGGCTCTGTGTGACCCCAATCGATATGTTTACGGTTACGCCCTAGAAGCTCTCGAACGTATTAATACGAAGAAATCTACCGACGTCCTAATCAAGTATTTGAAAGCAACAAGATACTGCCCCTATACGACGGTCGATAGCTTATTTTAAGCTGTGTCCCGCCAATTGGAATCTGATCGGATTCGAATATGTGAACAGCTCAACAACCCCCCCAGGTTATCAGCTGCTAAATCATGAGGAATTGATTTCAAAGCTCTCTGCTGTTCCTCAAATCACCGTTATTCTGGGTAATGACACCACCAACTGGAATGTTCGAGAGTTATCAGGGGGCAATCTCAATCTAGTCCACGCGATCGACGGTACTGCCGGATCGGTCTGCGTGAAACGATCGCTTCCATATTTCCGCGCTCTAGGAGAAGGCTCTCCTATGCCACTCGATCGGATTGTATTTGAGCATCGTGCAATACGTGAGCACGCCCGGCACATGCCAAATATGCTTCCTCAGATCCTGTATTTCGACGCAGATCTTTTTCTTATGGTAATGGAATATCTGGACGGATATACGGAATTACGTAAGTTATTGATGGCGTCTAAAACCTGTTCGTCGCTTGGAGAGCAACTGGGAGACTATCTAGCTCGTACGATGTTTTTAACTTCTGACCTGGCTCTGTCGCCCAGTGAACGCAGATTACAAGCGGCGTCAATGGCGGGCAATTGGGGAATGTTCAAATGGATGGAAGAACTTTCCTACACCGACCCTTATACCCACCGACCACGAAATTCATGGAACTCCCCCTATCTGGATGATATCGCCAGCGAGTTCCGCCGTGATGGACAACTAAAGCGAGCGGTTGCCCGACTTAAAGAAAAATATATGGCCGATCCCGCAGTTCTCGTTCACGGTGATCTTCATACTGATTCGATTCTGGTTGGAGAAAATAATATCCGAGGCATTGATATGGAGCTCTCATTTTATGGGCCTTTCGGCTACGACTTCGGGCATCTGTTGGGCCATCTTTTTTTAAATTATTTCTCACAAAACAAAGATGCGACAACATCCAAAAAACAAACCCCTTACCAAGCGTGGTTAGTAGATGTCATCCAGAATCTCTGGCAGCATTTTGTCACGGAGATTACCCTCCTATGGAACACATCCCGAACTGGAGGTTCATATCCCGTTGAACTATTCGAAGGCTGCGGAGATCTAAAGTCATCAACTTTGGCCCTCAAAACATTGGTACAGCGAACCCTTCACAACGCCGCAGGATTTACAGGGATTGAAATGAATCGCCGAATCTTAGGGTGGGGAGCTGTTCCCGACTTCGAAAACATTGAAGATGCTTATTGCCGGTCTATTACCGAAAGACGATGTTTAAATTTTGGAAGGTATTTGATCCTAAACGCAAACAGATTCCAAGATATTGACGACGTCACTCGCACAGCTGAAAAATTCCTTTTAGGAATAAATCTAACGGACTGAATCTAGATTCTCTATGGCAGCACTTGCTCTTCTACATAAATCTTTATCATGAGTGGTTGCCTTTATGCGGCGAAGGGCTGCCAGTGCATTTCTATCTCCGCAGGCGGCCATATCAAGAGCTGTTTGTTCGCGCTGTTCGTAATAGGATTTGTCGAACGGTACCGTCTGAAGATGTAAGGCCCGCCAATAATACTGTGTACGTTTATCTGGCCAGTCCTTATAAAGATCTTCCCACGAAATTGCATTTCGATGTGGTTGAAGCCAATCTTCACAAACAGGTTCGCTGACTGGTTGATAACGCATGTCGATAGACAATCTTAATTTCTTCGATCGGTTCGGTATCCCTTTGTGCACTGTTAAACAATTGAAGATCATCACATCCCCTGTTAAGAACGGCGTGTAGTGCCAGCGCCCCTGATATTGATCCGAAACTCCCAATCCGCCAGCTCCCATCGCTGGCACAATCGGCAGAACACCATCATTATTCGAACGCCTCGCAATCGCCAATCCGCCCATGTCAGGTCCACAATCCCCGAGGGGGATCCAGGCTGCGCACGATCTTTTACTGCCCTGTACATGAGGATAATCCTGATGGGGTGGCGTCGTATGATCATCTTGATTAGGGAAAAGGGTTCTTGGTATTACTCTCGGCAGTGGAAATACGGGCTCATCAAATATTCGCTCAAATAACGAAATCAGCATGGAGTGATGCTGAACATCTCGAATTGAAGGCAGCGCTATCTGTTGTATCATCACGGCCGTCGCTGTCGGATCCGTATCGGGCACAAATGACTTTGAATGACTGATAGCCGACTCCAAATCGTAGCCCGAGCCAGTGTCAATCCAACCAGCGTTATCTAATATTTTCAACATGCTCTGTCTCAACTTGCACACATAATCAGGCGGAATCAAACGGGGGAAAAACAAGTAACCATCATGCGATAAACGCCTGGCAAGCGACGCTCTATCGTGCAAAATATCCGTCGAATCTCTGAAGGGATTCATTAATCTAATTTATAACTGTAAAACTGCCGTGAAAACATTTGCTTACTAGTGAGAATGTAATACAAATAATCTTAACTTTGAACTCTCTTTCCAGTATTAGAGGTATCTATAACCTCAAGATGATTTCTCCCTGCAAACTGGCTCTTTGATAGACCGAATGATTCGAGCGTACCCGGAATTAGTGCAGAGTGCTTGCCGAGGCGCTCGCGAATCTCTGAGGTTAATGTACCTGAAATCTCAGATTGAGGCGCCGTGTTGACACAAGCGAATCCAAGATGGAGAGCGCGTCGTGTCGATTGAGAATAATTTGCCCGGCCCCCATGCCAAACATCTCCGTGTGTAAATATGGCCGTACCAGCAGGGCATTCCGTATAAATCTCTCCATCTATAACGCCACAGGCTTCTTTATCATTTAATACATCGCGCGGCCATGGGCCTTTATGTGAGCTGGGGACAAATCGTGTGGCACCATTTTCAACCGTCATGTCATCTATTACCCAGCAAACATTCATATACCCCGTGCAATGCGGGAAGAAAGATCGGTCTGCATGAATTGCTTGATGGGCTGCTGACTCCCCCGGCATCGGATCATGGAAATTCATCGCTTGCCAACGCACCTCATTACCGATGGTCAGCCGTGCAACTTCAATGGCCATCGGTTCGACGGCTATCTCCTCCCAAATTCGCCCCTTGCTGAATAGATTAGCGAGCCGACGAACACCAGGAGAATAAACGCTTTCAGAACCGGCCTGATCACCTTCGAGAACATACCGTTCTTCCAACGCCATTCGGGCTCTGCCCAGCTTTTCATCGGACAACAACCCCTCAACGATTAGGTAGCCGTTTTCAAAATAAAATTCTCGCTGCTTATTGGACAACATGATTTGACTCTCTAAGACAAACACCAATGTTAGTAGGGTGCGTCGCGTAACCGTAGAAATTCCTTAACGATATTCGCGTGTATTCATTATTAATTCTTTGCGGATAGACTGCAATAATTGGTCGTAGTCATTTTCCGTTGAATGAGTAGTCTCAATTGAAAAAACAACCCCTCCGATCTCAAGCGGTGGTAAATCCCATCCGCTGGGATTTTGAGAAAAAGATTCATATAGCAAATGATCGAAATGGCCACGGTGCCGCTCTCCCGATTCAGCGCGTTGTCGATACCGACGCGATAATTCAATGGCATCAGCATGGCAATAGACCTGTATGGGATAAAAAAAACATTCGGACTTTAGTTTTCGAAAAGCGGATGCATGTATTTCACCAAATGTACAGTCAATCACACACGATTTCCCGACGTGAATATGAGCTTCAATCAAACGAAAGAGAATGGCGACAGAAGCTTCTTCCATCTTCATTCCAGACAGCGTATCCCCAGTGTCATAGTCAGAAGACGCAACATTACTAATTTTATCCAATATCGCCGGTGTGGTTGGGCAGCCAACGAAATCGAAAATCGGTTCTTTAACTCCGTCCTTGCTGAAGTAAGGCAACTTAAGGTCTGCCGCAATCTTCGTCCCAAGAGTCGTTTTTCCAGTCGCAGGACCACCCTGAAGAATTAGGATAGTAGAAATTTCCTGTTTCTTATCCATTGAGCAATCTACTGA
The DNA here is from genome assembly GCA_022447905.1 of Pseudomonadales bacterium. GTDB lineage: Bacteria > Pseudomonadota > Gammaproteobacteria > Pseudomonadales > Pseudohongiellaceae > UBA9145. The sequence goes on from JAKUTG010000047.1 coordinate 11,400, forward strand.
ATAGCGAATGTCTGGAAAACATTCTGAGCGCCGCGTTAATCGAGTAATTTATACGCGGTCTCCACACTAGAATCGTTGTGGATAATCGCCTCCAACGCTGCCGTCATTCCACCGATGTTTTTATGACCCCAAATATTTCTTCCCATTGTGATGCCGACTGCCCCAACATCCATAGCATCCCGTACCATCGTCAAGATTTCTCGATCTGAACTAATTTTTTCTCCGCCAAGAATAAGGACAGGAACTGAACAGTTCTCAATCACCGCTTTAAAGCTGGCCTTATCACCAGAGTAGAAAGACTTTACGTAATCAGCGCCCGCTTCGCTGGCGATACGACAGGCAGCGGCGATTTGCTCTGGAGTCTTCTTGTGCGCCGAGGGCCAACCGAAGGGTATCGCTTCCACCATAAGAGGTAACCCCCACTTTTGGCATTCTGCCGCTAGACAAACAGCATTAAGGACTGTTTCCGCGCCACTATACCTGCCAAAAAAATCATCTTCGGGCGTACACCATGGAAAAGCCTCAACCTTAATTCCATCTGCACCAAGGCGAAGCGCCATTTCAACAACAGAAGTTACCGTATCACGTGTGGTGTCAACACTTAGCCATAGTCCTCCATTCCCTAAGGACGCCGATGAGGCCGCCGCAGTACCGTACGGTGCCAACACCGCATCAGCTCCAGCATGTATTACTTCGCGAATGACTGCATTCGCATCCTTTAATCCGGTAATTGAATCAAATACGCGTGCATGATCCATGGCAACCACGAGGGAGCGCCCGCTATCTCTAAACAAACGCCGTTCTCGAAGACTTTTCTTCACCAACATATTGGCCCCCTCTATTTAAAATAATTGATTAAGACACCTTAAACAGAAAACAAGATCCAATGAATAACTAGTAAAGTCTTTATCAGAATCAAGCCTAAGATTTCTTCGCCT
>JAKUTG010000048.1:0-12234 GCA_022447905.1 Pseudomonadales bacterium
CTTTGTTTTAACCAACGAATCAGTGCCAGCCCAAGGAGAACAAGGAGAATCATCCAGAAACCGAATACCCGCTGCACCGGCACAAGGCCAAGAGGAACGCGCACCAACCCCAGGAAGACCTTCGCGAATCTGAGCCCCTCTCCTCCGATCCTAAAGTTCGCTTATAACAGGATACTTGTAATCCTTCAGCTAATTGTGAGGCGAGTATGTCAGCCTCTCAGGCTACAGAATGATGGATAAGTTTGAAGTAGAAGGCAGCGCCAAAAAACGCTAGTCTTCGCGCTTCATCTCCGATTTATGCCCCATCGCACACCGATCCGGAGCAATTCGCGGGTAATGACAATCCAGATATGTTCATTACCCAGGAAAACAGAAACGCAAAGAGACCAGTATGAAAATAAAATTCACTTCACTTCGATGTTCGCTTCCCATGCTGCTGATGCTGGTGTTCAGCTCGATGCCGGTTTCATCAACTTTGGCGCAGGAAAAGTTTGTGTACTGGCCAGATGCGCAATATGACCCGGCAATCCCTACCATGGAAGCCGTGCTCGGTTACGCGCCGGGTGACAGAATTACCTGGCACCGGGACGTAATTCGATACTTTGAGGCCCTAGCCGTGGCGGCTCCGGATAGAATGATGATTACCGAATATGCAAGAAGTTGGGAAAATCGTGAATTGATTCTTGCCGTGGTTTCGGCCCCTGAGAATATTGCAAATCTCGATGCGATTAAATCCAATATGCAGCGCCTCGCCGATCCCCGTATCACCGAAGGGGATGTCGCGGCGCAGATTATCGAGTCACAGGCGGCGGTGACCTGGCTATCCTACGGTGTGCATGGCAACGAGATCTCCTCCACCGACGCCGCCATGTTAACGGCCTACCATCTGCTCGCCTCGCAAAATGATGCAAGTATTGCAGACATCTTGGCCAACACCGTTGTTGTCATCGACCCTATGCAGAATCCCGACGGGCGGGATCGGTTCATCCACAATTTTGAAATCGCCGAGGGCCTGGTGCCAGACTCGGATCGACTCGCTGCCGAACATGACGAACCCTGGCCCGGCGGTCGTACCAATCATTATCTGTTCGACATGAACCGGGACTGGTTCATCCAAACCCAACCGGAAACCCAGGGCCGCGCTGCGGTGATGCTGCAATGGTATCCCGTCGCCTATGTGGATGCTCATGAGATGGGCTCGGATAGCACCTATTTCTTCGCTCCGGAGGCTATTCCCTACAATCCACACCTGGCAGAAGATCAACGCGCCAGTCTGCAGTTGTTCGGTCGCAATAATGCACGTTATTTCGATATGTATGGCTTCGACTACTTTACCCGCGAAGTCTACGATGCCTTCTATCCCGGCTACGGTGCCAGTTGGCCCTCTTATTTTGGCAGTATCGCCATGACCTACGAGCAGGCTTCGGCCCGGGGACTGATAGTAAGGCAATATGATGGCAACGAATTACATTACCGCTACACAGTGAGGAACCATTTTGTTACGTCATTGTCCACGGCTGAAACAGTCGCCAACAATAGAGAAAAATTTCTTACCGATTTTTACAATTTCCGCGTTTCGGCGATCGAAGAAGGTGAGGATGAAGACATTCGAGCCTACATCTTGCCGACCCAGAATGATCAGGCTGCCGCTAACAAGCTTGCGGGTCTGTTGAGCCGGCAGGATGTGGAAGTCAGTCGTGCCCAGGCTGAATTCAGTGCCTGTGGTGAGTCCTATGAAGCGGGAAGCTTTGTAATCAGAACAGACCAGCCGGCCAAACGATTCATTCGCACGCTGTTGGACGTGGAAGTCGCGATGGAGGCGGAATTTCTTGCCGAACAGGAACGTCGACGCGCGCGCAATCTGCCCGATGAAATCTACGATGTGACCGCCTGGTCACTGCCCTTGATGATGAATATCGAAACCCATACCTGTAATCGTCTTCCTTTCGGTGATTTTGAATTAATCGGTACTGACCTGTTTCAACCCGGCAGCATCAGCGGAGGCGAGGCATCGGTGGCTTACCTCGTGCCTTGGGGTTCGGCACCTGCGGTACGTTTTCTGGCGGGGGCCTTGCGCGCCGGCCTGTCCGTGAAGAGCAACGACAAGGCTTTTACTAACATAGAAGCCGAATATCCTGCAGGCACACTGATCCTGGATGTGACTGATAATCCACCTGATATTCATGGGATAGTCGAGTCACTCGCGGCGCAGACTGGAGCCAATGTGGTGTCGGTTAACGACAGCTGGGTAACCGATGGTCCGAGTTTCGGTAGCGCCAATGTAGTTCGCTTCAACATACCAAAAATAGCCATGGCCTGGGACCGGCCCACTGCGTCTTATAGTGCGGGCAACACGCGATTCGTGATCGAGAGGCAATTCGATTTTCCGGTCACACCAATCCGCGTTAATCAATTACGCACAGCCGATCTAAGCCGTTACCAGGTATTGATCCTACCGCTGATGAACGGTGCCGGTTACAAGGCGGCTCTAGGGGAATCTGGAATCGACAATCTCAAAGGCTGGGTAGAGCGTGGTGGTGTGCTCATCAGTCTTGGCAATGCGACTCGATTCCTGGCAGATCCGGATGTAGATCTGATCGCTATCAGGCGAGAGAAAGCCGTGGTTGAAGTGGAAGAAGATGAAAAAGACGATGAGGATTCCGAAGAAGCCACGGTTGACGGCCAATATCTGACCGAACTGGAAGAATACGAAAAGCAGATTGTTCCCCTGGATGATGACCCGGACGCGGTAGCCGGCGTGCTGGTGCGGGCCGATGTCGATCAGGAGCACTGGTTGACCGCCGGTGTCGCCCCGGTGGTGAACGTGCTGGTGCGAGGCACCGATGTATATACACCGATCAGGCTAAACGATGGCTTCAATGTGGCCAGATTTCAGGGCCCCGATGATCTGCTTGCCAGTGGCTACATCTGGGAAGAGAACCGGCGTCAATTGGCATACAAACCGTTCCTAGTGTCACAGTCTCAGGGCGCCGGGCAGGTGATTGCCTTTACCCAGGATCCAACGGTCAGAGCCTATATGGACGGACTCAATGTGATGCTGATGAACGCGATTTTTCGGGGTGCGGCCCATGCGCGACCGATGAGGTAGCCGGGAATTGCATACCGATTTAGCGGAAGTCCTGATCCCGGAAATTGATCGGCCTGGCTAATGCAGTGTGTCTAGAGCTTAGTGGGTCGGCGCGTGTACCTATCGCGCTCCGACAAAGATCAAGAATGAGGAGAACATAAAGTGCCAACGATACAGAGAGACAGTTTCAACTTGCCAGCTCATGTAATCCCGCTCATCCTGACTGCCTACCTCAAGGATTACCAATCACTACTGGATCACCTTTACCCACGGAATCCCGTGCCATACCATTGCTGAAGATGTCGGTTTTCATGATTTGCAATGCACTACCGACCGGACCCTTAAATATCGGGCCAAGGAAACAAATTTACTGGAGGAACATCCAAGTCAACTTCATTCCCGCGCACCATAACATAGCTCGGCTGCAGCAGTGTTGAAATGTCTTCCAAGGGATTACCGCTAACCGCAATTATGTCGGCGTCCTTACCAACTTCGATCGTGCCGGTAATATCGGTTATACCAATAAGTTCGGCTGCATTTATTGTTGCAGAAATCAAAATTGCTCGTTCTGGCATACCCGCTTCATTCATCAGCACTGCCTCATAAGCATTTGTGCCGTGATCGTTAACACCGGCATCAGTACCAAAAGCAATTTTGGCTCCTTTTTCATAAGCGATCCTGAGCGCAGTTTTCATAATAGGCCCTACTTCTAATGCCTTTTGTCGTACTTCAGGAACATAGAAATCAGGTTGCTCGGTTGCGATTCGCTCCACTGTATGGCCTGCAATTAAAGTTGGAACTAAATAAGCGCCAGTTGCTACAAATAGGTCAGCTGTCTCAGCGTCAAGATACGAACCATGTTCTATAGAATCAACTCCTGCACGCAACGCAGCCTCCATACCTATCTTACCGTGGGCATGAGCTGCGACTTTGCGACCCATCGCATGGGCAGCTTCCACTAAGGCAATTTGTTCTTCGTCGGTGAATTGCTGGCCAATACCGGTGGCTGTCATGCTCAAAACGCCGCCAGTTGCCACATACTTAATATGGTCCGCACCATACTTAACTTGAGTTCTTACTGCTTTGCGACATTCAGCAACTCCATCACAAACGCCCGAATGGGGAAGCGGAAATATATCATCACGGAATCCGCCCCCATCTCCATGACCACCTGTTGGAGTAATTCCTTGACCGGAGGCTCTTATGCGCGGCCCCATAACAATGCCTTGGTTGATTGCATCTCGCAGGGCGAAGATAGCATTCCGATCGCCACCCACATTCCTGATAGTGGTGAATCCAGCGCGCAATGTTCTCATACCGTACTCAACACCCATTAGAGTGCTTAATTCAGAAGAGCGGGTCACCCGAATCTCACGACGATTAGATTCTTGCTGACTGAGAATATGAGTGTGAGAGTCAATTAGACCAGACATAACAAATTGGTCTTTCAGGTCAATCACTCTCGCGTTAGCCGTACCACCAACCTCGTCGGGTTCGACATAGCCATCGCGCACTTCAAAAATTAAATTGTTCCTAACGATGACACTTTGTTCGATTCGCGCTTCTTCCCTAGCATCCGATAACAAGGTTCCCGCGTGAATTATTTTCCACTCATCGGACACCTGCGCTGATAATGTGGCGCAGAGTGTCATCGTATAAATTACAGTCAATAAAGATAATACTTTTCTTAGCATAATTTCCCCTTTTCCTGCTTGTCTTTTTAGTTTGTCTCGAGCTTTTTGTTGTGTGATAAATCTAAAAAAGTAACTAATCGTTCCTCCAGAATAATATGTAATAGTCCAATATGGAACTAAATAGAACAAGTGGGGGATGCCCCGGGGGTGGGGTCTAACCTCGTGGGACACTCATGGGACACTGAGCAACAAATCAGGACAAACCACTACAATTGATTATTTAGCATAAAAGCTTATAATACAGATAGTTAGCTTTCGTTTTAGGTTGTGAGAAGTTGGGTGAAACGGTCAGAGAGGGACTCATAATCCGTCGGTCCCTGGTTCGAATCCAGGCAGGCCCACCATCTTTTACATATATCTCATTGGGCCTCGATTTGGATTGTCGAAATATAAATCCTTGGAATCTGTCGTCTATGACGCTCCTCATTAAGGCTGAGAAAAATTCAGTTTAATGCCTATATAGATCGCGCGCTGGGGCGAAAAGAACCCTGTGATTTCCTGATAGTCTTCGTCAAGCGAATTTTCCACCCGTACATAAATCCGAGTGCTGTCATTAATGTCGTAACTAGCGCTTAAGTCTAATACCTCAAAGTCATCTAGATTCATAAGTGTTCCGTTAAGATCATCAATTGAGTCGCGTGAAATTCGATAGAAAGCGTTAAGCTTTAGCCGTTCTCCCATCCCTGAGTAGAACAAACCAACATTAGCCAGTCTTTCAGGCCGACGCAGACGCCGCAACCCATTGGGTCGCTCGGTTTCGTTAAACGTATAATTTGAAGTTACGCGCAAGCTATCGGTCAAGGCAAAATCCATAGCCAACTCAACGCCGTCGGATTTACTAGTACCAACATCCTGCAAGTAGCCACTGAACCCTGCGAGATCGAAAAAGACTGCATTCTTTACTTCTTGATTAAAATAAACCGCTTCCAGATGCAAACTATTCCCTAACACGTATTCAAGACCAACTTCATGACCTTCGCTTTCTTCCTGCTTTAAAGTACTCATGGAGGCTGGCGGAAAAGCAAAGGCGCCAGCATTATAACCAATTTCAAAAGGGCTCGGTGCTCTAAACCCGGTACCCTGACTGGCTTTGATTTTCAGCGCAGCGCTATTTGGTAGATCAATTAGGTAAGCACTACTAATCCTATAACTGGTATTCGTGCCAAAATCATCATTGTCATCATGACGTACACCTGCGGTGAGAAAAAATATGTCTGAAAAATCACTGAGATATTCTAGGTAAAATCCCAAATTATCCCGAGCATTGTCATTATTTTTTGCCTCTTCGTAGTCCGCGCCAAACACAAAATCAAAGCCTGGCAGACCGTTGGTGGTGCCTAGGTATTCCCATCGGTCCAGCCCGCCATTGGCTGAGAAAGCCGAAATGTTAAGAGCAAAATTTTCTCGCTCTGTTTCTGTTGATGCATAAGATATCGAATGAGAAAAATTACTCGAACTATATTTCAAAGAAACTCTTGATGCACTCAACTCATAATTAGATGAACAATTGTGTACTGTAGTCCCGGAAAAACAACTATCAAATTCGGAATCACCATCGACTTCGCGATGTACCACATCGAGACGCATATTTTCCGATAGGTTTACCCCGAGTCGGCCATGCACAGAAGTGTTAACGTAACCATCATAGTCTCTTAAAACAGTATCAGCTTGACTGGTATTGTAGCCGTCAGTTTCAGCGTCAGATAACGACAAAAAGTAATCGACAACCTCGTTAGCACTTCCTAAATTCCCAGTAACCTTTTGGGTGCCGTAGGCTCCAGACCGAGCATCTAAGTTGGCAAAAAACCCTTGCTCTAAAGAACGTGAACTAATATTGACAACACCGCCCGCATCAGCGCCATAGGCCAGGCCCTGGGGGCCTCTTAATACTTCGATTCGACCGATGCCGTCACTGAGTATGTGCTCAAGCGGCGTGCCTATTTGAGTGCTGCTTGGATCTGATAACCGTATCCCATCAAATAAGATTAGCGTACGAAACCCCTCTTCACCGCGAATTCTTAAGGTAGTAGTTTTGCCAGAGCCGCCATTATTGCTACTAGCTATAGATGGCAATTGACGCAGTACTTCGACGAGGGAAAGGTTTCCGTACGCTTCGATTTCTGCTTCCGAAATTACCGAAACAGAATTGCCTATCCGGCGCAGAGTAATTGGAACCAAGCTTGGGGTGACAACGATTTCCTCAAAAAAAGCGGGCGTGTCTTGAGCCTGCATGTAACCGGAAAAAGCGATTAATACGTGAACCCGTAAAGTTAGTATCCGTAATATCGATGCCTGCATTTTTTTATACTGATAATTGAGCTATGAGCTAGTTTGCTATGGTATTTTCCAGAAAAATCCCAGACACTTTTTATTCCTACTGCTGAATTGGTAATAAATAAGAATCCTTCATCCCACGAAAATATTAGCCCGCGTGATCAATTCTAGTTATAGAATTTTAAAATAACCAGTTGCCCGGATTATATGCAAGAAAATTGAGTGGCTTCGTTAGCTACTTAGCAGACATTGCATGCTACGCAGCCAAAACCCCGCGATGCTATGGCATGACAAATGCTAAAGTCAAACTGATATTCATGCTCGCATTCTAGACCTCAACACCTAATTCTTCGATAAGCGCTTGTGGCACTTCGATAATCTTCGCACGCAAATATTCACCTAATGATTTTGCTTGTTTGTCGATTCGATGACTGGAAGACGCTCCATCACCTAGCACATCATGAATATAAAAATTCAAGGCGCGTATATTGGGTAGTTCATAACGCTCAATGTCAAATTTTCTCATATCCGGGAGTAACTTCTTCAGCTGATCCACCGTGAGAAAATAATAGAGAAAACTATAGGCAGCATCTGTTCGAGCCCAAACGCCACAATTAGCACAGCCGCCTTTATCTCCAGAACGGGTGCCAAAGAGTCTACCAAATGCGATGGTAGCGACTTCAGCAATCGGTATTTTATCTATTTCGACTGGAGCGTTCTCATAATGAACATGGTTAAAATCCAACCGCTGAGTAGGTAACACTTCAATCAAATCGGCTCCTAAGTGCACCAGTTCGCTAACATGTTTACTGTCTATCAAAGCCGGCCAGTAAACCACGACCGGGCTGCCATCGTTGCCTGTCGCCCCACGAGAAGTGTTGCCGGGAATATTTGCCAAACCCAGTTCAGTGATCTTGGCCTGAAAAAGGCGGCCGAGTTTGCGTGAATCATTACTGGTAACCGTTAGGCGTAGCGCCGCATGAGCTTCCTCGTTAGCAACTGGATCTTCCTTGTCACTCCTGATCAACTGAATATCAATATCATCGAATTGTTCCCTTCCCCCCAGATTGTGAAATATTGAGTCCAGATAGATCTCCGCTTTTTTTTCGATATCCAGCCCGGTCAACAACACCTCCACGGTTTGTTTGCATGGACCTATAGTATTGATACAAACTTTGTGAGTGGGAGGCGGACTGCTACCCTTACAGCCACTAATTCGGACCCGATCATCTCCTGCTTGCTCGATCTTGATACTATCAAAGTGGGCAATCACATCGGGATTGTAGTATTCCGGGGTTGAAATTTCGTAAAGCAGTTGCGCCGTAACCGTGCCCACTGAAACCAAACCGCCGGTACCAGAATGTTTAGTAATCGTGAATGATCCATCAGCTTTTATTTCCGCGATAGGATAGCCCACATTTCGATAACTAGGCACTTCTTCAAAAAAAGCATAGTTGCCACCACAGCATTGCGCTCCGCACTCAATAATATGCCCTGCCACCAAAGCCCCTGCCAGGGCATCATAGTCATCCCGAGCCCATTTAAATTTCCAGGCGGCAGGACCAATGACTACTGCCGCATCCGTAACCCGCGGACAGATTACAATGTCCGCTCCTCGATCGAGCGCCTCTTTAATAGCCCAGCCGCCGAAATAAGTATTGGCTGTTACTACTTTATGGCCAGATTTACAAAGCGGGATTTGCTTCTCAGTACTCATGAAAGCTTCACCTTCGCTTTGTAACTTTGCTATGTCGCCTACTAAATCATCACCATCGATATATGCAACCAAGGAATTTACGCCAAGTTCAGCAAGAATTTTCTCTACAGCTTCTGCCATCCCTTTTGGATTCAAACCACCAGCATTAGATACAATCTTAATATTCCGCTTGCGGCAGGAAGCGGCTACTTCGCGTACCTGTTTTAGGAAGGTACCAACGTAACCCAGGTGCGATCCACGTGTCTCGCGCTGATTATGTAATATGGCCATGGTGAGTTCAGCCAAATAGTCGCCGCTTAGGACATCAATGTCTCCTCCTTCGACCATTTCCCTAGCTGCAGCCAAACGATCACCATAGAAACCACTGCAATTTCCGATACGTATTATGTCACTCATTTATCTACTCGTAAGTTAACTAGTTACTAATCGTCTTCAACCCAAGAAGCTTTGCGTTTCTCTCTAAATGCCGCTATGCCTTCGCTACCTTCCTCAGATTTAAACATGCGGAGACTCCATTCTGCAGCTTCCTTAAATCCCTCTTTGACCTCGAGCTGAGGAATCCGGCGCACAAGCTTCTTGCATTCAATAACAGCGTTAGGCCCCCCTAGCTTTATCGCCTCGATTTCCTCCCGTACAGCTTCAAATAGCTGTGTCTTGGGTACAGCGCGATGAGCCAGGCCAAAATCCACGGCTTGTTTGCCGTTAAAGCGCTCACCAGTGAGAAAAAGTTTCATGCCTTGATGGCGGCCTAATTTCGGCAAACAGACTACGGAAATCACAGCTGGAATTACTCCTATCCGTACCTCACTAAAACTAAAAATGGCCTCCTGCGCGGCGATGACGATATCAGACGCTCCAACAAGACCTAGACCTCCTGCAAACGCAGCACCATTAATGGCTCCGATTACGGGTTTGTTACTTTCTAATATCGCTGTAAGAACATCTGCATAGGGAACGGCACGGCCCCCTTTGATGCTTTGGCCTGGCGGGCTTTTTAAATCAGCCCCGGCACAGAAAGCAGGATCAGCCCCTGTGAGAACAATACATCGCACTTCGTTATCCCTATTGGCAGCCAACAAGTTATCATACAGTCCTGTCACCAGTGCTGCAGACAATGAGTTGCGATTGTCTGGCCTATTCAGTGTTATCCAGGCTGCTCCTTGCTTCACCTTATATAGCGTTGCTTGATCATCTGTCATCAGGCCAACTCTCTTTTACGTTTCGCCCTATTTGATTACTGATTTAAGTACTACTCCTCTCTATCTTCAGCCAATCGCACTAACAACTCATCATTAGCGACTTGGTCACCCGTTACAACATGAATTTCGCTTACGATGCCGTCTCTTGGTGCCGTGATGCGGTGCTCCATTTTCATGGCTTCTAAAACCATAAGTAATTGACCTTTCGCCACGGCATCACCCACTTGAACTTCTGTTGAAACTACCACCCCAGGCATTGGAGCCACCAAGCCCCTTTCAGCATCTACCAGTTTGGTATCAGCAAACCTTGGCAACTGGATAAGCTCGAGGTCACCATGGGGGCCGTTTACTAGCCACCGATTTGCATACTGATCAACATTAAACACGCTACGACGATTTTCGAATTCAAGGTCTACTTTACCCCTTCCAGCCCTATATAAAGTTACGAGGAACTCTTTTTTTTCACATCTGACCCTGAATTTGCCACTACGTTCAATACGATATTCAACAATAAGGGATTCTTCATCAACCAGAAATTCATGTTTTTCAAAAGGCATTTCTGTATTACGCCAACCACTAGGAACAGACTTCAACACTCTTGCCGACGCCCGTTGCTGGGCCTGAGCCTCCATTACAACAGCGATACCCGCATCGATACATTCTTCTTTGGAAAGCTCGCGTTTGCTCGCAGGTTTAACCCTCGCAATGAAGTCTGTGTTAGTTGCGCCATTTAGAAATTCCGGCGTCCGCAAGGTGGCCACAAGGAAATCGCGATTACTCGTTATGCCCTGGATTCTTGTTTTCTCGAGCAATCTGGACAGTCCGCTTGCAGCTTCCCGGCGGGTAGCAGCATGCGCTATAAATTTAGCCAACATTGGGTCAAAGATCATGCTCACTTCACTGCCGGTTTCGACCCCCGAATCGATGCGAGTAGCAACTACATTTGGGCTTAAATTCGTGGCTGTTTCAGACGTGGGCACCTGCCACGCCAATAATTTGCCAGGAGATGGCAAAAAGTTATTTTCCGGATCTTCGGCATAGAGTCTAGCTTCTATGGCGTGCCCACAAATGGAGAGATCTTCCTGCTTGAAAGAAAGTGTCTCTCCTTCAGCAATTCGAATTTGTTCCCTCACTAAATCTAGACCGGTTATAGCTTCTGTAACAGGATGTTCAACTTGTAAGCGGGTATTCACTTCGAGAAAGTAAAAATCAGAACCACTTAACAAAAATTCAACAGTACCAGCGGATGAATAACCAATTTTACGAGCTGCTTTCAATGCAGCTTCAGCCATACGACATCTAATATCTTCATCAACCGCTGGAGAGGGCGCTTCCTCTATTATTTTCTGATGGCGTCTCTGGATGGAACATTCTCTCTCGAAACAATGCACCAGGTTGCCATAGCGATCACCCAGAATTTGAATCTCAACATGACGCGAAAAGGCCAGCCAATGTTCTATGAATAAAGTATCATCGCCAAAGGCACTGAGTGCCTCACGCCTGGCTGCCTCAATAGCTCCAGCTAATTCTCCTGAGTTTTCTACCACGCGCATACCACGACCGCCGCCGCCGGCAGAAGCCTTGATCAATACCGGATAGCCGATTTCTTCAGCGAGCGCGGTAGCATCTTCATTTTCACGTATTTGCCTGCCAGGCAAGGTAGGAACCTCGGCCTCCTCCATCAAGCGCTTAGCTGAGAGTTTATCTCCCATACTGGCAATCGCCTCAGGTGATGGCCCAATCCAGACAATGCCCGCTGCACCCACCGCTTCAGCAAACCCACTATTCTCAGACAAAAACCCATAACCCGGATGGATCGCGTCAGCACCACTTGTTTTGCAAGCCTCCAAAACTTTCTCCATATGAAGGTAGGTATCGACAGAAGTTTCACCTCTTAATGCAATGGCGAAATCGGCTTCGTGTACAAAAGGAGCATCAACGTCCCCATCAGCATAGATAGCCACGGTGCTAATACCCATTTGCTGGGCAGTGCGGTTTATGCGTCTGGCTATTTCTCCGCGGTTAGCGATTAATAAACGGCTAATAGGTTTGATTGTGGATTGATTGGTCTTTTTCCTTACATGCGCCACGTGCCGAACTCCTTCGTACCCTTCACCTCATTTGAATGGCAAGCCGATAACGCCATCGCGACTATCGTACGCGTGTCTCGAGGGTCTATCATTCCATCATCACTAACTCGAGAAGTAGCAAACAAGCCTTTGGAACGCTCCTCTGCCCACTGTTCGGCTACGGCGGCACGTT
>JAKUTG010000049.1:0-12202 GCA_022447905.1 Pseudomonadales bacterium
TCTTCGTTCAGCGCCAGTTGAACCGGAGGTTCTTCCCGCGTTTCCTGGACAGTGTTTTCTACAACCCCCGCAGAAACCTCATCGATTAATACAACCACCTCATCAATTTCACCTGCTACTTGTTCCTTGCTCGGCAGAGTTGGAGTCAAGCTGGCCTCTATCGCTACAAACTGGCCATGTTCCGGCTCAAATCCTGGCAAGGTTAATTGTTGTCCCGGATATATGCGATCACGATCCTGAATACCATTATTTCCCAGTAATGATTGTTCGGTTATGCCGTAACGAGCTGCGATGAGCGATACTGTATCGCCTCGCCTAACCGTGTAGATACCATCGGAAGGAGCGGATGGTTTTACATTAGAAGCTAACTGCTCATCGCCGAGGCTGTCCTGTGGTAACAGTAGACGCTGACCGATCTGGATGCGATGGCGGTTGGAAAGCTGATTGAGGGCTGCCAGCCTCGAAACAGAAGTATCGAAGCGACGGGCGATGACAGAAAGGCTGTCTCCTCTCTCGACAACGTATGCAATGTCCGGAGTCTGCATGGAAAATTTGAAATCCTCCGGCACCAGTGCCAGCAAATCACCGGAGTTTACTGCCTCCCTCCTTACCCAAAGAGGGAAATCAACAGGTATCCGTTTGTTGCCCTCCCATACAGCCGGACGCAACGCAGGGTTATCGGCACGAAGCTGTTCCAAACTGACCCCTATAGCGCTGGCAAAGACCTCCGCATCTATATATGCATCAGTCTCCACTTCCAGAAAATTCGGCGCGGGATTTAGTTGAAGATCCCCAAAGTACTGCTGAGCATTATTGTCGACATGCATCACCGCAAGAAACTGGGCATAGAAATTCCGGGATGCAAACCCGAATGCTCGCCCGCGATAGTTAGCTACAATTTTTTCTATGTCAGTAGTGCCGATCTGGCGCACCGCTCGAGAGATGCCACCCACTCCATGATTGTAGGCAGTGAGTGCTAACGGCCAGGTCCCGAGGACAGAGTAGTTGTATTCAAGCAGGCTCATAGCTGCATAAGTAGCTATATAAGGATCCATACGCTCGTCCACAATGTGATCGATACGCATGAATCGCTGCCCAGTTGCACGCCCAAATTGCCACATGCCGGCCGCTGAGGCGCTGGAATAGGCTAGGGGATTAAATGAGGATTCCACGTGAGGAAGCACGCCCAGGCCGACGGGAAGATTCTTCTCGCGTATAACCTGGCTAATATGGGCACGATACGCTCCTGAGCGTTTTAGGCCACCCAGAAATCGATCGGACTGACCCAATTGGAATCTTATGTTGGAGGCCGCGGTCCGCAAGGTTTGATTGCTGACATCTTCAGGCCAAAGGGTCAGAATTTCACGTTGGGAGCGAGTTAAACCGTCTCTTTTACCGCTCGCCAATAATTGCAAATTCTCGCGAATCTCGTTCCTTTGTGCCTCCCGTCCCCTCCTGTTGCTGGAAACGCGCGCATAGATAACCGATAGATTCTGGGAATCGTGTAAAAACCCATTCCGCGTATTAATCTCTGTGTACACCTTGATCCAGAAATTTATGGCCGGCTCAAGCTCTGACGGTCGTGGGAACAAATCACTGGACTGTGCGAAAGCCAGCGCAGGCACCACAAATAAGCAACCTAATATCAGTCGAATTAACAGTCCATAAAGACTGGAATTTAGTAGTTTATGTTGAATTTTTGCCAGAAAAATCAAGAGAATCCAGCCTCTTTCTGTGTGTATAGAAATCACGCAGTTTTTGATGCCTAAACCTTAGCAATATTGGTCTATATCGCCAAGTGAAAATTAACAGACCTCTGAGACTTTATCGAGAATTTATATTGCAATTTTATTGTCGACAATGAGGAGAGGTGCACGGCAGCGGATACCAGCACGTTTAATACACAAATATAAATCGTAAGCTTCTGGTTCTGCATCTTCACTAAAAGCTGAGGAAGCCACTTTATGGTAACCCATCTAGATCCGCTCCCTCTTTAACCGGAATCATCAGGTCTTCCCGCGTTACATTCATATAGATGATAATGTTAGAGGCGATATAGATCGACGAATAGGTACCAATTATGACACCAATGATTAGGGCGATAGCGAACCCTTGGGTCGCATCTCCACCTACAAACAGGATGGAAAACAATACCAGTAATGTAGTAAATGACGTTATCAGTGTGCGGCTAAGAGTCTGGTTCAATGACCTATTCACCATTTCAATAGGAGTGCCTCTCCGCATACGGCGAAAGTTTTCTCGAATACGATCGGATACCACGATAGTGTCATTCAGTGAATAGCCAATAATGGCCAGCATGGCTGCGAGAGTATTCAGGTTAAATTCCATACTAAAAACCGAAAAGATGCCAAGCGTGATAATCAGATCATGGGCAAGGGCAACAACCGCTCCCACGGAAAACTTGAACTGGAAACGCACAGCGATGTATACCATGATGATTCCCAACGCTACTAACATACCCAAGCCGCCCTGCTCCGCAAGCTCCTCGCCAACCTTAGCACTAACGTAGTCTGAACCTAGCAGCGAAATCTGAGAATCACTATTCGAGCTCAACACAGCCGCAATGGTTCCTCCTATTTCCGCAGCCTGACTGGCCTGGTCCCCCACCGCAACAGTTTCATCAACTGGTAAGATGATACGGATTTCGCGGTCGGAGCCAAAACTTACAACCACCGCATCTTCATATCCATTGTTCTGAAGAATCCCATTGATTTCATCCAGATCAACTGTTTCCGCATAATTGAGTCGCACAGATGTACCGCTGGTGAAATCGAGACCGAACTCCAAAGAATTGATAGCCAGGGAAATAATGGAAACGACCACCAGGCCGGCAGAGATTGCCGCCGCAATCTTGCGCATACCCATGAAATCAATTTCTTTTCCAAAAATCATCAGTAACACCGCTACTAGTATCAGGTTGCCTGTATGCCTTGTATTTTCTTGTTAGAATGATAATAACCGATGGAAAGTTGCTGCACGCTCCGCCCACCATAAATCAGATTTACCAATGCTCGAGTACCAACAATAGCGGTACACATAGAAGTAATAATCCCGATCATAAGCGTCACTGAAAATCCTTTCACAGGACCGGTACCGATTGTGAATAACACCGCGGCAACCAGGAAAGTTGTCAAGTTGGCATCGAGAATTGTCGTGAAAGCGCGACTGTAGCCGGCATCTATGGCCTGTTGCGGCGGCACCCCATTGCCAAGCTCCTCCCGAATCCGGGTAAAAATAAGGACATTCGCGTCGACCGCCATACCTACCGTAAGCACAATACCAACAATACCCGGTAAGGTGAGGGTGGCCGGCAAGACAGAGGACAACACCGCAAAAATAAGCAGGATGTTCATGATCAAAGCAACGTTAGCGGCTAGTCCGAACAGCCGGTAGTAGAACAGCATGAAGATCACAACCAGCGCCGCTGCTACCTGTACACATCTAAAACCCGCTTCCAGATTTTCCCTGCCCATGGTCGGGCCAATAACACTCTGCTCGACAATTGTCATAGGCGCGGCCAGTGAACCCGAGCGAATTAATAGTGATAGGTCATTCGCCTCCCTGGAAGTTAGTCCGGTAATCACAAAAGTGCGCGGAAGCGCCGTACGAATAGTGGCATGACTGATCAGTCGCTTGTCTTCATAAAACTCGGTTTCTTCCGTCTCTTCACCTTCTTCGTCTAGATAGGCATTAGTGCGCGATTTGGTTTCAATCAGCAGGATGTCCATCATGCGCCCCACATTGTCACGAGTCACACGATTAATCTGGGTTCCTCCCTGTGCATCGAGACTAATTTGAACTTGCGGCAGACCGTTCTGATCCAAGGTAGAACGAACATTACTAACCCTGTCTCCCTGTAGAATGACGTCGTTATCGACATTAACCAATAACCCTTCGTATTGATAAGCCTCATAAGAAAGACTCGGCGCACCGATTTCCGCCTCCAAATGAAATTCCAAGGTAGCGATTCTCTGAAGGATCCGAATTGCCTGGGCGGGGTCCTGCACACCAGGCAGCTCTACCACGATGCGGCTAGACCCCTGTTGTTGCACCGTAGGCTCTGCCACGCCCAGAGCGTCAACACGATTTAACAGTGTGGTTCGATTGGCTTGCAGGGTGTCGCGCTGCACTTGAAGAATTGTATCGGGAGTCATGCGCATATCTAGGATAAAGATACCTTCGGACTCACGATTCTGGAACTGCAGTTCCGGAAAATTATCGATTAACTCGCTCCTCGCTTGGGAACGAGCCGCTAGGTTAGCAAATCGAACTTCAAGATGAGAATTACTGATCAAATTCATCCCTCTAGTACGAATGCGCTCTTCTCGTAATATCGTCCTGACATTACTGAGATTATCATTCATACGCCTCTCCTGCGCGGCATCCATGTCTACCTCCATCAGAAAGTGCACACCGCCCTGAAGATCAAGGCCGAGATTCATCTTGCCCGCCCTTATGGCTTGCATCCATCCCGGCGTGGTCGGAGCGAGGTTGAGCGCCACAATGTAGTCGTCAGTGAGCGCATCTTCGATGGCTGTTTTGGCACGAAGTTGATCTTCGACAGAATCAAAGCGAAGTAATATATCCGTGTCGCTAACTTCCTCACCAAAAAATTCAACCTGGGCAGCTTCCAATGCTGTCGTAATTACCTCTACGTCTGCGGAATTGAGATTGAGGCCCTCATTAGTAATCTGAAGTGCTTCATCATCAGGGTAAAGGTTCGGAGCTGAATACAGCAACCCCCACAGCACAATCAGAAGGATAAGAATGTTTTTCCATAACGGGTATCTATTCAGCATCTTTAAGTCCGCAATTTCCGGCCAGTTAGCAGGTCCTATATCTGGTTAATTGTCCCTTTCGGTAACGCGGCTGCAACTGAAGACTTCTGAAGTTTCAATTCAACACCATCGGCCACCTGGACGGTCATATAGTCGTCACTCACTTTGGTGACCTTGCCTAGTAAACCACCTGATGTCATAACTTCATCGCCTTTGGAAATGCCACCAACAAGCTCACGATGCTCCTTTGCTCTTTTTGACTGCGGACGCCACAACAGGACGTAAAACAGCAGGAACATGCCACCAAATAGCAACAAGCTTGTCCACGGTGAATTCGTCGTGCCGGTGCCCGGCACCTGGGCATAGGCAATCGGAAACAGAGGGGGTAGTAGATTCATGAATATTCTCTCGTACTTTGCTGTCTAGCGATTTTAAAAAGGAGGCTGCTATAACCGCCCCCCACCATTTCTTGTTGTTTGCATATAGTTTTTATTACTTGCTCGCTTCAATCATTATTGGGCTGTCGCAGCAGACTCCTCGTCCCGCAGACCCTGCTGATCCCGTTGGAATTGACTGGCGAAGGCGCTCAATCTACCCTGTTCTATTGCTTCGCGCAAACTCCTCATGAGCTGCTGATAAAAGTGTAGATTGTGAATCGTGTTGAGCTGGGAGCCCAGTATTTCCTTACACTTGTCCAAGTGGTGCAAGTAGGCACGACTAAATTTCTGGCATGTATAACAACTGCACTTTTCATCAAGGGGACTGGTGTCCCGGCGGTAGCGGCTATTACGCAGCCGGAGCAAACCATGGGACGTGAAGAGATGTGCATTACGAGCGTTTCGTGTGGGCATAACGCAGTCGAACATATCGATACCCTGCATCACCGCGTGGACGATATCTTCCGGAGCACCAACTCCCATGAGGTAACGGGGTTTGTCCGTTGGCATCCCAGCGGTTGTGTGAATAACTATATCTCGCATTTCAACTTTTGACTCCCCGACCGATAGACCTCCTATCGCGTAACCGTCAAATCCTGTTTCTTTGAGCTGCGCCAATGACTCTTCTCGCAAGTTCCTGTACATGGACCCTTGCACAATACCGAACAGGGCAGAAGGATGGTCCCCATGTGCAAGCTTGCAACGGTTGGCCCAACGTGAGGAAAGCTCCATCGATTTGCGGGCCGCCTTCTCCGAAGTAGGATAGAGTGTGCACTCATCAAAAACCATTATTATTTCAGCACCAAGTTGTTGCTGAACTTCAATAGCGGATTCCGGCCCAAGGAATATCTCACTACCGTCCAAGGGAGAACGAAACATCACCCCTTTTTCTGTGACTTTGCGCGTCTTGCCAAGGCTATAAACCTGGAAACCTCCTGAATCGGTAAGAATCGGGTTTTGCCAACCGATAAAGTCGTGTAGACCGCCATGTTGTCTGATGGTTTCTATCCCGGGTCGGAGCATGAGATGAAAGGCATTGCCAAGAATAATCTCAGCCCCCGTATCCAGTATTTGTGCGTGATTAAGACCCTTGACAGTCCCTTAAGTCCCAACAGGCATAAACGCCGGAGTAGCCACCTCGCCACTTTGAAAGGTCATCAATCCGGAGCGAGCTTTGTCGTCCGTGGCATTTACCTTAAATTGCATATGGCAGCGTGTCATTGTTTCAGAGCTCTCGAGTAGCCTTAAACTGGATGGCCGGCCAGCGTTCTTCCATAAGGTTCAAGTTAACTCGGGTCGGGGATAGGTAGGTAAGATGACCCCCACCATCCATGGCGAGGTTTTCATGGGCCTTCTGGCGGAACTCTTCAAGTTTAGTCCTGTTATCAGAATTCACCCAACGAGCAAAATGCACGTTAACCGACTCATAAACACAATCAACTTTATACTCATCTTTCAGACGAAACGCGACTACTTCAAACTGCAATACACCCACAGCCCCAACAATTAGATCGTTGTTTTTGAGCGGCATAAATACTTGAGTAGAACCTTCTTCAGACAACTGCTTAAGTCCCTTATGTAACTGCTTAAGCTTCAACGGATCCTGCAAGCGAATTCGTTTGAAAAGTTCCGGTGCGAAATGCGGTATACCTTTGAACTTGAGTTCTTCTCCCTTAGTAAAGGTATCCCCTATCTGAATTGTCCCGTGATTATATAGGCCGATGATGTCACCTGAAACCGCTTCCTCCGTATGGGTCCGGTCGCCGGCAACAAAAGTTACTGCGTCGGTAACCTTGATATCTTTACTAATACGACAATGGTGCATCTTCATTCCTTTGCGATACTCTCCAGAACAAATTCGCATAAAGGCAATGCGATCACGGTGTTTTGGGTCCATGTTTGCCTGTATCTTGAACACGAAGCCACTGAAGCCCTCTTCATAGGCATCAACATCTCGGGTATTTGTCTTCCTTCCCAGCGGGGCTGGCGCCCATTCTATAAAATCCTCCAGCATTTCCCGGACACTAAAATTCCCTAAGGCTGTCCCGAAATAAATAGGTGTCATTTGTCCCTTTAAGTAAGCTTCCCTATCGAATTGGTGACTCGCTCCCTTTACAAGTTCGATTTCATCCTTAAATTCGTCAGCGTATGTACCGAGAAATTCCTTAACTTGTGCTGAATCCAGCCCCTGGATACAGTCATCTGTGGGCACTTCCCCTCCCCGGCCTTGGCGATATATATGGACGGTGTCAGTATAAAGGTTATACGCACCCTTAAATTCCTTACCCATACCCAGCGGCCAGTTAATCGGAGCACACTTAATTTTTAGGACTTTCTCAATCTCATCCACTATTTCTATTGGATCTCGAATATCTCGGTCGAGCTTGTTAACAAATGTGAATATCGGAGTATCTCGTAACCTGCAGACATCCATCAATTTGATGGTACGTTCTTCAACCCCTTTGGAGCCGTCTACCACCATGAGTGCCGAGTCGACGGCTGTAAGCACTCTGTAAGTGTCCTCAGAAAAGTCTTCATGGCCAGGGGTATCAAGCAGGTTTACTACACAACCCTTGTAAGGAAATTGCATGACCGATGAAGTCACCGAAATACCACGTTGCTTTTCCATAGCCATCCAATCCGAAGTTACATAGCGGTTAGACTTTTTCCCTTTAACGGTGCCGGCAACCTGGATCAGATTACCAATAAGAAGTAACTTTTCCGTAATCGTGGTTTTACCTGCATCCGGATGAGAAATGATCGCCAGCACCCTGCGGCTGGCAATTTTCTGCTGAAGTTTATTTATCGACATAGTCCAAACTGATGCAAAAAAGGCGCGATTATACAGCAATCTTGCTAACACAGCGGCCGCGAGCTAATTACTCCATCAAAAATTTGCTAATTTCTCTGCCCGCTATTCTCCTTGCGCTTTCTTTCGAGTCTTTTACTTCAGTCCTTGCATAGGCATCTTAAAGCTCAAGGTCAGGCGAAACGCGTGAATGCAGCTGATTCGTCACGAATGACATATAATGTTCGGCTAGTTTATAGGAGGTCCCTATGGATTTTTCTCTGTCAGAAGAACAATTAGCACTGCAGAATTCAGTAAGACAATTCGCCGCCAAAGAATTACCAGAAATTGCAAAACAAATTGAAGAAACTGATGAACCTCCAAGCATTGAATTAAGGAAACGCTTCGCCAGCCTTGGTTATCTCGGAATCAATTTACCTGAAGTGTATGGTGGAGGTGAAATGTCACACCTCGACGCTGTGCTCGTTCTGGAGGAAATTGCCAAGGTATCAATCGCGGTTGCCTTTCCGGTATTTGAATCTTGCTTTGGGCCATCCCTTGCTGTTGCTCATTTTGGCAACGATACGTTACGACAAACAATCCTGCCCCAGATCTGTTCTGGAGACATGATCTTGGCAGTATCCATGTCTGAACCCGACGCCGGTTCCGCCCTTACTGATTTGACCACACGCGCTCGGCTGGAAAACGGTCAAGTAATAATCAACGGAACCAAGCGCTGGTGTTCAGGAGCAGGTCACTCTGAAGGCTATATCGTTTACTGTCGCATGGCTGATATGCCGAGGGCCAAAGGTATCGGGGCAGTATTCGTGCCCAAGGCCAGTGAAGGCCTTACTTTTGGCAGCCGGGACCATCATTTAGGGTTCCGCGGTGTTTACAGCGCCGACATGTACTTTGATGACGTAACAGTACCGCAAGAGAACATCCTAGTCGAGGCAGGTGGATTCGGCAAACTCATGGATGCATTCGATCTAGAGCGCTGCGGTAACACCACTATGTCACTGGCGGTGGCACAATCAGCATTTGAATTCGTGCTGGACTATGTACAAGAACGCGAACAGTTCGGAAAGCCGCTAATAGACTTTCAAGCCGTTCAGGTTCAACTCGCCGAGATAAAGATGAAGCTCGATGCAGCCCGACTACTACTTTATCGAGCCGTCGTTAATGCGGAACAGGGGCTACCGTCAATTGCAAACAGCTCAATTGCAAAGTGTTTTGCCAATGAGGCAGCCAGAGAAATTACCGGCAAGGCCATGCAGTTAATGGGAGGTTACGGTTACTCTAAAGAATTCCCTATTGAACAAAAACTGAGGGACGCTTGGGGTTGGGGCATTGCCGGAGGAGCCATTGATATTCAGAAGATCAACATAACTTCTGCTTTAGTGGGACGGCGATTTAATCAACGCGCAGGTTGAGGAAATAACACAAGGACAAAAAAATGGAACCGATGCGATTCATCGTTAATCAAATCGAATCAACTAAACGGGCTAAAGGCCTGTTAGTCAGCGGCCAAATCAAAACGAACGACAGCGTTGCCTTTGCTCCTTCCGGGAAACAGGCTTGCATCCTGCTCATAGAACAAGAAGGCAATTGTCACCAATCAGCAATTGCCGAAACTGAGTTGAGCCTGGAGCTGACTCGTTCTGTTTCAATGGCAGAAGGAGACATAATCGTTCCCTCTAATTCTCAACCAGAATTTGCCGACCAATTCGAGGCTAAAATATATTGGCTGAGCAAAGAAGATTTGCTACCCGGCAGAGCCTACATATTAGAGGCTGTCGGTGGTAAAAGTGAAGCGACCATAAGTAAGCTTAAGTATCGACTCGAAAAGGACGGGCAGCACCAAATAGCCGCAAATACACTGAGCAATCAACAATATGGCGTTAGTAATATCTCGCTAGCTGAGGCTATCGTTTATGACCCCTATTCCATGTGCAACGCAATGGGACATTTCAATTTGTTAGATAAATTCTCTAGAGAGGTAGTAGCAGAGGGTGAAATTCATCATGGGCTCAGACGCGCCAATAATGTTCACTGGCAGACGCTGGATACAGATAAACAAAGCCGAGCCAATATCAAGCATCAGGTTCCCAAGATAATATGGTTAACAGGGCTTTCAGGCGCTGGCAAATCTTCTATTGCCAATCTCATTGAAAAAAAACTGATTGCTAAAACACGGCATTCATACCTATTGGACGGAGATAATGTACGCCATGGTCTTAACAAAGATCTCGGATTCACCGATGCTGATAGGGTCGAAAATATCAGACGTATAGCCGAAACAGCTAAGCTGATGCTAGATGCTGGCCTTATTGTCATTACTAGCTTTATTTCGCCTTTCCGGGCAGAACGGGAAATGGCGCGCAACCTTTTTGATGAAGGCGAATTTATCGAAGTCTTTGTCGAAGCCAGCCTGGAGGTTTGCGAAAAACGTGATCCTAAAGGGCTTTACAAAAAAGCCCGAGCCGGTGAGATAAAAAACTTCACCGGCATAGACAGCCCCTATCAGCCACCGGAGCATCCGGAGCTAGTTATCGATACTGTGACGCTGACAGTGGAACAAGCCGCCGCCAAGATTATCGGTTATTTGGAGGCCATTTCCGCATAAGCAGAATAAGGAACTATGATCAGTGTAGGTTCGCACTGGAGGGCTTGCATTTGTTTTCGGCAAATTCAGGATGCAGCACATCGATGCGCTTGACAATAAGTAAATCGTGACGACACAAGCCGTCATATTCATCGATCGAGCGCGCGTCAAAATCGTCCAACAGGACGCAGACTACGTCATCACCCTCGACATCGACAACCACGCAGAGCTTGAACCCGTTCACTGTGTCCAACGAAACGAACGAGCCGACCCCAAAATTATGCACAGGATAAATACCATCGGTTTGTTTGAGTAACCCGTAAGATGCAAAAGCCACACCGAAACCGGCAGCGGCGACCACGTGGATAATGTCAATGATGTCAGGATCGGTTAGATCAACACGGACCGTATCCGACAAGGGTTGGTCGTTCTGCAATTGCCTTTGATTGATCAGGCGCAGAAATAAGCTAATATCATCCTGATTCCACTGCAGGGTTTCTTCTCCTTTCGAACAGGAACTGTCGGAGGAAAGGCTCAAAACACTTGTTTCGATCGTCAGATCTTTAATTTCGGTTTCAGGTGGACAAGGAACTACCAAGGAAACAGAACAGTAACCCTCGCTGGTCTCGGCGCTTAGCCGCCAAAGGAAAGGAATATCGCCGCGTAGCTCAATCATGAATTACTGCTATAACTAAACACACGGGTAAACATACCACAATAAGACATTTGACAGAATCTCCACCTATATTATTCCAATAACCCCTGCCAGCGGGCAAACACACCACTTAGAGAAATCTGCTAAACTCCATTTTCAGCAATTTTCACTAACTTATTGAGCGTGAAGGAATTTCAAACCCGGCCCAGACTGCCAAGTTTTGTCCACAGATTCTGTGGATAACTCAGTGCATAATTCTTAGAAAAATCCCGCGAGCCGCTAAATACTGTGTGAATGACATGTTTTGATCAATTTTTAATCAAACTATAAATACTATATATATCAATGCCTTAAGGGTTTTAGAAGGTTCGAACAAAAATAAAACCTGCTATTTTTAAGGGTTTTATAACCATCGGCTCATTTTTGTGCATAAAAACTCGGGTTAAATGCATTTTTGTAAATACACTGTTCCATTTATCACTGTTTTTATTAGAGTTTTTCAAATTACAATACCGTTCGTTCTTAAAGCATTTGTAGTACCTAAGCATTCATGCAATGAGTAGACAGCGTTTTCTTCTGCTTGGGAGCCTCACTTAAACGTGAACACTATGAGATCGGGAATACCAATCAAATCCGGCTCTATCTTCTTCATTATTGTGGTCTTCAGCTTCTGAATTTAATTCGGACTCCCTGCTCAATGGCCTTTTTCATTTACAAATTTTTGCGAACGGAGTTTTTGCCCAAAAACTGCCTGTTTTTCTCTGCCCAGCCGATTAATCCAGTATTGATGCAGAAATTCTCAAAAATATCTGTTAAGTACCGCTATTTTAGTCACAGATAGCGTCCGGAATGTCTACTTCTCACCGTTGCAAGATTTGCGATAGGTTCATCGGGACCCAAGGTAGACTTTTTTAACAA
>JAKUTG010000005.1:0-5042 GCA_022447905.1 Pseudomonadales bacterium
TTTTTTCATTAGCTACTTACTCCATTGTCAGAAATTTTTCTCATAATTTTAGCTATTTCACTTTCTCTAACCAGGGTTCCAGAGACTCCCAGTTCATGCGAAACATATGTGGTGCGCTATCGAGAATGGCAGCATCCAGATCGACACCGGCTTCAGTGAGCGCACTAACGGTCTCGTCGAAGCGATCGGCCCAACCAAGCTGATCGGCGCCACCAATCCGCAAATAAACAGGGAACCCGGACAGAAGTCGGTTATCAACAACCGATGTAGCAAGTGCGGGCACGGCTACCACTCCCTTGTATTTTCCCGGGTTACGGCGCGCAATTTCCAGCGCTGACATGCCCCCGTTGGAAATACCGGCAAGTAGAGCTCTCCCTCCTTCTACGTGTTCCCGTTTTTGTAACTCGACAATCAATTGCTCTACCTTTGCATTGTTCTCACTCCCGCGGAACGCACGGTTGTTTGGCGATACGGGAACTGCAACTATCCAGCCACGCTCCGCAAACCCGCTGCCTAACCACATAGAAGTATCTCTTGAGATCGAGGCATTACCAGGGCCTCCTCCCATCAGAACTAACAGTGGCGCAGGAGAGCTTGTCGTTTCAGATGGCCTGACCATGAACACGGATAACACGGATTCATCAGCCAATGTAATTCGCTCCTGGGCATCAGTGATCGTTGGAAGGGAAAATACGAGTAGACCTAACAGCAGAATCGTATTTCTCATTATTTTCTCCTGCTGTTTCACCACAATCAGTCCGAAGATTTTTCGCGCTGCTTATACACTTTGGCAAATCTTTCGTGTAATCGGCGCATGCCTCCGAGCCAGCGATCATAATCATCCGTCTTGCGCCGCATGTAGGTTAGCACCTCCGGATGGGGCAATACTAGAAAACGCTCTTCGTTTAAAGTCTCAATAACCGTATCTGCTAGCTGTTCTGGTTCCAGCATTCCATCGAGGCCCGCCACACCACCGTCTCCACCGGCTGTCATGTTAGTCCGCACGGCCTGGGGACATAGCACGGAGACTTTGATACCGCGATTACCGTAAGTTATGGATAACCATTCGGCGAATCCGATAGCGGCATGTTTAGTTGTGGAATATGGCGCCGAACCGACCTGATTTAAAAGACCTGCCGCAGATGAGGTGTTCAGTAGATACCCCTGACCCCTCTCCAGCATGGAAGGCAATACTGATCGCGCTGCAAAGACGTGGGACATAACATTGATTTCCCAAATTTGCTGCCAATTTTCCGTTGAAACGGTTTCACCACCGGCGGTAAAAATGCCAGCGTTGGAACAAAACAGATCAATATGTCCGAATTGTTCTAATGTATTATTGGCTAGGTTTTCGATTTCTTCTTCCTTAGCCACATCACATATAATGCCGACCGCAGTGGTTTTTGACGAAATATCTTTTACCGTGGCATCAATACCCGACTGATCAATATCGGAAACTATGACCGCGCCAGCTCCTTCTATGGCAAACCGTTCACAAAGTGCCTTACCAATGCCGCTTGCCCCGCCCGTGACTACTACTACTTTGTCTTTTATCTGCATAAAGTTCTTTCCTGGAAGATTCTAGGCGGATGCCATCTTGCCTAGACGCTCGTTTATAATCGCGTCCGCCTCTTCTACGATACGGGTAATCAATTCCTCACAACTGGGTATGTCATCAATAAGTCCGACAACCATTCCTGCCGACCAGATACCGTTATCAAGATCTCCGCTTTCGAAAAGTTCTCGACCTTTAACACCAGCCACTAGCGCCTGTATGTCCTCGAATTTTGTTGCACCGGGCTTCGCTTCTATCTCCAATACTTGATCTGCGACATTGTTTTTGAACACGCGCGCCGTATTGCTCAACGTTCTATAAATAAGCGAAGTGTCGAGCTCGGAAGCCTCCACCATTTTCTGTTTTACTTTTTCGTGAATAGGCGCTTCCTTGGTCACCATAAACCGGGTACCCATATTCACGCCATCTGCCCCCATTGCCAGGGCAGCCGCTAAACCGCGACCATCACCTAACCCACCAGAAGCAAGGAAAGGAATCTTCAGCCGGCGAGCCGCTAATGGCAATAAAATCATATTGGTCACATCGTCTTCGCCGGGGTGACCGGCACACTCGAACCCATCAACACTCACCATATCACAGCCGATGCGCTCGGCCTTTAAGGAATGGCGAATGGAAGTGCATTTATGGATAACAGTGATACCTGCTCCCTTGAATAACGGGAGAAACGGCTCCGGGTTGCGCCCAGCGGTCTCCACAATCTTAATACCCGAATCCACAATGGCCTGGGCGTACTCTTCATAAGGTACCGGTTTGATAGTAGGGAGTATCGTCAGGTTCACCGCGAAAGGTTTATCGGTCATCTCTCGGCAAAGCGCTATTTCCTTAACCAGGTCTTCCGGCGTCGGTTGAGTTAGACCAGTAATAATACCGAGCCCGCCAGCGTTGGACACTGCCGAAGCCAGCCCAGCCAGGCCAACCCATTGCATGCCCCCCTGCACAACCGGGTGCTTGATACCTAGCATTTCAGTGATTCTAGTTTGCATACGCTAATACCTCTTCCATCCCTGCATTGATGCGTCTTGGGAATAAGCCTAACAGCCGACTTATATTAACGGCTCCAGGGAAATGGATGGCTAGTTTACGTCGTCTTTGACAAGGGTGCAAAGACGAGGATTTAGCGAGTTGTCTATGCTATATTGCATCGCTTTTGAATGGTTCGTCTCCAAAAAATTCTAATGAAACTGCCGTACATTAGAGATAATAGGACGAATTATCAGCCACTAGAGGCTCTATCTACCGACAAGAGCCTTACGGAAGCACGAAAATATGGAGCACCATGTTATGAAGGCGGAGGGACTCATGTTACGAAAAATTCTCGTTTTTAGTATTACCTCAACAGTCGTATTGGCTGAATTGCCTGCTTTGGCGCAACAACAGAGCGGTCAGCAAGCCATAGAAGAGATAGAAATTTTTGCAAATAATCGCCGTGCAGAGGGGCTAACCAATGTAAATGCTGCTGTCAGCGTAATTAACGAAGAAGAACTCGATTTAATCGCGCATAGCCATTATCAGGAAGCGCTAACAAGGGTTCCCGGATTTAGTGGTAACAGGAATAATGGCCAGGAAAGCTTGATGGCTATTCGGTCACCCGTTCTTACCGGAGCTGGTGCGTGCGGAGCTTTTTTGATAGCGGAGAATGGTATCCCAGTCCGGTCTGCAGGCTTCTGCAACGTTAACGAGATGTTTGATACTCATTCCGAACATGCACAAAGTATAGAAGTTATCAGAGGTCCAGCCAGCGTGTTTTGGGGCTCTAATGCGTTACATGGCCTAGTAAACGTTCGTCTACCAGATCCAGGCGAAGTCGGCGAGCTGTCTCTAGAACGAGGGCCAAGAGGCTCATATCGAACAAAGGCTGCCTTTGGAACAGATAGTGGCAACTTTAAACAGTCTCTTTATTTGACCGGAGTAAATGAAGAAGGCTATCGCGATGACAGTGGCGTCGACCAACAAAAAGCATCTTGGTTGTATGAATACACGCTAGGAAATGGCGTAAAAATGGAGGGTGGCTTCACTTTCAACAATTTAAATCAGGAAACCGCCGGTTACGTCGCTGGAGCCAAAGCATACGAAGACAGCGATAAAAGAGACACAAACCCCAATCCCGAAGCCTACCGAGATAGCCAAAGTATTCGGGTATGGACAAGATTTACCATGGAATCTGGAGATTGGGAGATCACCGCGACACCTTATTTTCGTGAAGTAAACATGAACTTTGTTCAACACTATCTACCTGGGCAACCCATTGAAGATACAGAACATCGGAGTCTAGGAATTCAGGTTGCGGCTTATCGTGAACTTAATGATGACTCAAGTTTTTCGTGGGGAATAGATGCAGAAAGCACTGATGGAAGCTTAAAAGAAATGCAACCAAACGCTACCGCAGGTTCACTCTTCGTGCGAAAAACCATCCCTCAAGGTATGCACTATGACTACGAAGTCGAAGTAAGTCAGTTGGCATTGTTCGCCAATTATGACACTGCTTTGACAGATCGTCTGGATCTTTCCATCGGAGCCCGACTCGAACGAATAGACTATGAGTATGATAACCTAATGATAGATGGCCGTACTGATGCGCAAGGAGTCGCATGTGGTTTTGGTGGGTGCCGTTTTAGTAGACCAGCCGATCGCAATGATGATTTCAGCGATGTATCCCCAAAGATCGGATTAAGCTATGAATTAAATGAAAATCATAATCTTTTCATGAGAGCTCAACGCGGCATTCGTGCTCCGCAAGCTACTGAGCTCTATCGGTTACAAGGAAGTCAAACTGTTGCAGATCTCGACTCTGTGGAACTTGATAGCTATGAAGTGGCCTTACAAGGAGCCGGCAGCAACTGGGACTACTCTGCATCCCTTTACTGGATGGATAAGGATAATGAGATTCTAAAAGACAGTGATCGTATGAACTTGAATGGAAGTCATACTAAGCACCAGGGTTTCGAGTTAGCTCTTGGATACGACCTGAGCGACACACTATCCCTTCGTGGAGTTTTTAATCTGGCTGATCACACCTATGAAAATGATCTTGTGTCTGGAGGAATAAATATTAACGGGAACGATATTGATACTTCTCCTAATCAATTTGGAAATCTTCGCTTAGTATATAGGCCTGCCAATAGCCTTCTGGCAGAATTAGAGCTGGTGCACATGGGTGATTACTATACTAACCCTGAAAACACGGCTTCTTATGACGGCCATGACCTCCTAAACCTTCGTGTACAGTATGATGTAAGTGACGACTTTATGGTCTATCTTAATGTCCTAAACCTGGCCGACGAAGAATATGCAGAACGCGCCGATTGGAGCGGTTGGGTTAAGGATCGATACTTCCCTGGCGAACCAATTCGAGCATTCATCGGTTTTACTTGGAAATACCGATAGCAAATCAATCCCAGAATCGAAAAAATGCCGACACCAACTCGGCATATTATAGAAGAGGATTGTTCTAAGCATCAATTAAGCT